>CAZFGM010000704.1:0-3827 GCA_964518515.1 uncultured Alcaligenaceae bacterium
GAAGGGTCCTGTCCTGTCGGACAGCCTCGGAGCTCAGCGACCGCGGCGGCAGGGCGGAAGCCAAAGCCTTCTCACCGCATTCCCACAAAGCCCCCCTCGTGCTCGCGGGCCAGGGCCCACAGGAAACTGCCAATCTCAGGGGTTTCGAAGAAGAAGCCAAGGGTGTTGATGCGCACGCGCGGCTGGCCGGGTACCGCGGCGTTCCAAGAGGATTTCAAGCGGGCCCGGACGTGCTTGGCCAGGATTTCGGACCGCTGCCGTTCGGACAGTTGGCCGGCCTTGGCGGACAGGCCCGGTCCGGCGTTGGGCAGACCGTCCGAGAATACGTAAATGGTGTCCAGGTCCCGAGCGCGGAACTTGAACGCTTCCTCGAAGGCGGCATACATGTTGGTTTCACCCTCGGGCTTGACCGCCCGCAGGCCCTTCACGACTGATGGCGGCGTCGTCTTGGGATCGTATTCCAGCCACTGCCCCGCCTTGCCGAAGGGGTAGCGGACCTTGTCGGAAAACAGGATGATCTGATACTGCTTGATGTCGGGCAGGCTCTTCATTATCCGGCCGACCGTGTCACACAGGAGCGGCCACTTGTCCGGATCGAGGGTGCTCTCATCGAGTAGTGCCATGCTGCCCGACATGTCGATGAGGAAGACGACGTTTTTGCCGGTGAGGGGAAAGCCGGAGAAACGGTCGGCCAAATCCTTGAGAAGTTTGCCCCGGCCGTCGGCCAGCTCCTTAAGAAGCTTGGCCTGGTCCGCCGCCGCCGCCAACTCCTCTTGCAGGCTGGCGATGTTTTTCTTGGCGTCGTCAAGGCGCAAAGATGCCTCCAGCGCCTGCTTTCGGGCCAGCGCCTCCCGCGCGCGCAGCTTGGCGGTCAGGTCCGCTTCGGCGCTGGCCTTATCGTTCTTGAGCTTGTCCAAATCGACGCGGAACTTGTCGAGCAGGGCCTGGCCGACGGCCGTTGCCTTCACAGCAATTTTCCATTCGAGCATCAACTTGTCGCGTTCCAGGGTCAGGGACTTTTCGCGGTCCGTGCTGCTTTTCAAAGTCTTTTCGAGCAGGGCGATTTTCTGGCCGGCTTCCTTGAGTGCCAGGTTGATTTTCTCGGTCTTGTCGAATCCCTTGGCGAGCCAGGGAGGGAAGGCACTCCAGTCACCCTTGAAAGTGGGCATCTGCTTGCGGCCGAAGTGTTCCCAGACGTGGTCGTAAACCTGGTCCTGCAAGTAGGTTTTCAGGCGGTCAGCGGTCACGACGCCTTTCTTGTCGGCGGCTTCGCCCTTGAGGGCCTCGCTGAGGTAATAGAAAAAGACGCCGTGCTTGAGCTTGGGGCAATCGTGGGATTTCTGTCCCTCGGCGCAGCTAAAGACGGCGGCCACGCCCTTGGGAGGCAGGAGAACAACATCGCGGCCGGCGTCCACCAGCACCAGGCGCGTGCCCGCCTGGCATTGCTCGAGGGCTTTATAGATTTCCTGGAGCGAAATCAGGTTGGCTTTGCCTTCGAGCTGCGCGTCCAGGGGGCACAAGTAGGGGGGCCAACCGCTGCCCGCCGCTGGGCCGCCCGGAAACTGGACGCCGTGCCCGGAAAAGGCGATGACCACGGTGTCGGCCTTGCGCTTGCCGTCGAGAAAGCCGGCCAGCTCGTCGCGGATATTCTTGGCCCGGGGCACATAGCGGCTCTTCTTGGCGCCCGCGGTCTGCGTCATGAGCGTGACCAGCCGGAAGCCCGACTCCCGCAGCACCTGGCCCAGGGCGCGCACATCAGCCTCGGCATAGGCCAGATCGGGCAGGCCGCTCTTGTCGTAGTGTTTGACGCCGATCAGCAAGGCGAACTTGCGCCCCTCCAGCTCCTGCCCGCGCGCGGACAAGGCGAGTAAGCCGCCCAGGAAAAGAACCAGTGCCAGCCGATAATGATTTCCCTGAAAGAGATACATAACCGGACCCTCGTGAACGCGACGTGTCGGATTCCCCAGGGCGATTCTCGCAGAAGAGAACAGCGAGTTCAAGAATGGGGTTTAGGTTTTTTCGGCCATTACTTCGACCGCATGTTTAACCCGGTTACCCCTTGCCTATCCTCAGGCGGAATGATACCTTTCGGGTCGGCGAGCCGAGCTGCGTAAGCAGCCGGGTTGAAGTGCCCGCCACCCGGCCCCTTACGGGGCTCGGCTCGCCAAAGACCAGCGCGTTCGGACCTTAATCCCACGCGTTTCATACAATGGAAGGGTCAGGAAAAAGGAAATGATCCACAAAAGAATCCTTGTTTTGGTATGTCTGGTGGCTTCCGCTCCTCTGGCCGGTGCCCAGCCTACCTACAAGCTGGGCGTGCCGCCGCATTTGAAGCCGCAGGCCGTCCTCGCGCTCGAAGGGCACCGCCTCACGCGCTCGGCGATCAAGGATGATCCGGGATTTCGCCTGCAATGGCATTTTCTCAAGGACGGCAAAACCGTGGCCACGCTCGACGGCCGGGCCTTGACGACGGTGGCCAGCCCCAAGAAGGAGCCAGGTGTGTACGCCGTAGTGCTTGAACTCTTCTATCCCAGCTACAAGCCCGGCAAGGAACAGAAAGGCCAGTTCAAGCCGATCAGCAATTTGTTGATTTACCGCGTCCTGCCGAACGCGAAGCCCGAAAGTCCGGTGCAGGCGGAGCTGGTTCCGCCTATCCCCGGCCTGATGATCCACTGCGGCAAGGGCAACGGTAAGGCCCAGTACCAGACCCTCGGACCGGGTTTCGGCTACAAGCTCGTGCAAGGAACGAATGTGGACAGCGGCAAATCCCACGCCTGGAGCGATGCCAAGGAAGTCCGCTTCGAGGTCACGCTGCCGCCGGGCGCCTGGGGCACGTTGCGCCTGGAATTCGTGGACGCCGACCGCAAGCAGCGCAGCCAGAAAATCAGCGTGCAGGCCAAGGTGCGCGAGGAAACCAAGGAGTTTGCCGGGGGAAAGAAACTGGACGTGATCTTATTCCCTGACGACGTGAAAACCGGCAAGATCGAGGTTGCCGTGCAAAACCTGAATCCGGCGAGCACGGCGGTCGTGTCGGCAGTGGCCTTTTATCCGGTGCCGGGAGGAAAACCGTAGGTCTAAGCCACTGGTCGCTCTTCCTTGTATTTCTGTAGGATAGGTTCAGAAATACAAGGAGAGGAAAATGCTGCGGCGACCTCATTATCTCCGGGCAGTGCGGGCGGTCCTGGCCCACAACCCCATCTGCGCTTTATTGGGACCCAGGCAGTGCGGCAAAACCACCTTGGCCCGGCAAGTAGCCGCCCGGAAACCCGCGCATTACTTCGACCTGGAGACGGCCGCCAGCCGCGCACGCCTGGCCCGGCCCGAGCTCACCCTCCGTGACCTGACGGGGCTGGTCGTCATCGACGAGATTCAGCGCCAACCCGAACTTTTTCCCGTCTTGCGGCCCCTGGTGGATCGGCCCCGATGCCGGGCCCGGTTCCTGATTCTCGGCAGCGCCTCGCCCGACCTGGTCCGCGGGGTCTCAGAGTCCCTGGCGGGCCGCGTGGGTTTCGTGAACCTGAGCGGTTTCGATGTGCGCGAGGTCGGCGTTGCCCAGGCGGGCCGCTTGTGGCTGCGCGGCGGATTGCCGCGCTCCTTTTTGGCGCGCGGTGGAGCCGCCAGTTTTCACTGGCGAGCGGATTTCATGCACACCTTCCTGGAACGCGACATTCCCCAGCTGGGAATCCGCATCCCCGCCGAAGCCCTGCGCCGCTTCTGGATGATGCTGGCCCATTACCACGGTCAGATCTGGAACGGGGCGGAATTGGCCCGCGCCCTGGGCGCTTCCGAACACACCGTGCGCCACTACCTGGACGTGCTGACGGGAA
>CAZFGM010000705.1:0-3825 GCA_964518515.1 uncultured Alcaligenaceae bacterium
GCCCATGGCGCGGGCCTGGGCCTCGTCGAAGCGGATGGCCAGGCCCAGGCGCGTGCTGAGCATGACCTCGTCGCCGGCCTTGACCAGGGCCACGTCGATGAGGGAGTCGCCATCCTCCAGGGCGATGCCGATAATGCCGCCCGACTTGGGCCGGCTGTATTCGACCAGGGCGGTCTTCTTGACCAGGCCGCGCCGCGTCGCCATGAGCAGGCTGCAATCGTCCTCGAAGCGGCGCACGGGGATGACGCTGGAAATCTTCTCCTCCGCCTTGAGGGACAGCAGGTTGGCAATGGAGCGGCCGGCAGCGGTCCGGCCCATCTGCGGGATGTCATACACCTTCAGCCAGTACACCTGCCCGCGGTTGGTGAAGCACAGCAGATAGGCATGGGTCGAAGCGACGAAGAAGTGCTCGATGAAGTCGTCCTCGTGCGTCGAGCCGCCGGAGACGCCCTTGCCGCCGCGGTGCTGGCTGCGATAGGTGTTCAGCGGTAGCCGCTTGATGTAGCCGTTGTGGCTGAGCGTGACGGCGTTGGTTTCCTCGGCGATGAGATCTTCGATAGCGAGCTTGCCGACTTCCTCGTCGATGATCTGGGTGCGGCGCTCGTCGCCGTACTTGTCGCGCATCTCTTCCAGGTCCTGGCGGATGACGGCGCGGATGTTTCGCTCGCTCGACAGGAGCTGCTCGTAGGAAAGGATTTGCTGGCGCAGCTGGTTGTATTCCTTGATGATTTCGTCGCGCTCGAGAGCGGCGAGTTGGCCGAGCTGCATGCGCACGACCGCCTCGGCCTGGGCCTCGGTCAGGTGATAGCCCGCGTGCGTGCCGATTTCTTTTTGCAAGGCGGCGAAGTTCTCGGCGCCCAGAGCACGCTCGAGCACGGCGGCGGCCACTTCCAGCGCCTGCAGCCTTTCCTTGGCCTGGGCCCGGCTGGGCGATGACCGGCAAATGCCGATCACCTCGTCCAGCGAGCTGATGGCAATGAGCTGGCCTTCCAACACATGGCTGCGCCGCTTGGCCTCGGTCAGCAAGAATTCCGTGCGCCGGCGCAGAACGTGCACGCGGTGCCGCAAAAATTCCTCGAGCATTTGCTTGAGGTTCAAGACATGGGGACGATTGTCCACCAGGGCCAGGAGAATCAGGCTCACGGTCTTTTGCAGCATCGAAAACTGATAAAGCTGGTTCAAGATCAGGTGCGGGTCCGCCTCGCGCTTCAAGTACAATACCAGGCGAACGGGCTCGCCCAGACGGGCGCTGGACTCATCCTTGAAATCGCTGACGCCTTTGATGCGTTCATCCTTGATCAAGTCGCGAATTTGAATGCGCAGGCGCTCGCGCGTGACCTGGTAAGGGACCTCGGAAATGACAATCTGCGGTTTGCCGGCTTCTTCGCGTATGTCGGCGCGGGCGCGGAGGGCAATCCGCCCACGGCCGCTGCGATAGCCTTCATAGAGGCCGCTGCGACCGCAAATGATCCCCCCCGTCGGAAAATCCGGGCCCGGAATCGATTCCATCAGCTCATCGACGGTCAAATCGGCGTTTTCGATGAGGCGGATCAGGCCGTCGCAAACCTCGCGGAGATTATGGGGCGGGATTTCGGTGGCCATGCCTACGGCAATGCCATCGCAGCCATTGACCAGCAGGTTGGGAAACTTGCTGGGCAAAACCAGAGGCTCACGGTATTTGCCGTCGTAACTATCGATGAAATCGACGGTGTCGCGGTTGAGATCTTCAAGCATCTCAGCCGCGACCGGCGAGAGGCGGGCTTCGGTATAGCGCATCTGTGCGGGCGGCTGGCCGTCCACCGAGCCGAAATTGCCCTGGCCGTGGATGAGCCGATGGCGCAGGTTCCAGTCCTGGGCCATGCGCACCAGGGTGGGGTAGATGGCCTGGTCGCCGTGGGGATGGTAACGTTTCATCGTTTCGCCGACGATGCCGGCGCACTTGCTGGTGGCGGCGGTCGGGCCCAGGCCGAGATCATTCATGGCCATCAAGATGCGCCGTTGCGACGGTTTCAGGCCGTCGCGCACGTCCGGCAAGGCCCGGCTGACGATGACGCTCATGGCATAGCTGAGGTAGCTATCCTTGAGCTCGTCTTCGATATTGAGCGATTCGGGGTGTTCGCCGTTGGCCAAGGGGCCCGGCGGCGGAGCAGTGGGGGGAAGTTCATCCGGCAATGCAGGCATCCTTTGCAAACCGCGACCGGCCGACGAAAAATCGGCCATGCAAATCCTGTTTTTGTATTTTTATTTTAGCAAGAATGGCCACGATTCTCCAGGCATTGGAGCGGTTTTTGTCCTCCCGGCTCGTCTGGATTTTCATTTTTGAATCTTCTGGGTTTTCCTTGGCAGGAAATACCATACAAATTCCTGTCCATGGCCTAGCCGGTGTCAATCTACACAATGTTCATGTTGGTCTGATAATTCGCGCCGGCAAGATTTCCCTTGTTGGCCTACTCAAACTGACTTGGCCAACAAGGGGTCTGACCCGGAAAGGCAGGTTTTGCATCGAGCCTGAGTGGCCTTGTTGGCCAACTGGCGATTGGTGGTACCGCCCCTCAATTTCGGCCGCGTGAAGTTTCAGCGTTCTCCGCTCTCCGGGGTGAATTTGCCATGAATTAACCAGGCTAGGAGTTGAACCACACGATCCCTTGCGCGTATTTTTTACATGTCCCATCCACGAGTAGTGTTGCACCCCCGCCGGGCCCGGCCGTTTTACGCCCGCCATCCGTGGGTCTTTCCTGGGGCCATCGCCGCGGTCGAGGGCGAGCCGGCCGACGGCGACGTCGTCGATCTATATTCGCACGGCGGCATCTTCATCGCCCGCGGTATCTTCAACCGCCGCAGTAAAATCCGCGTCCGCCTGTACTCCTGGTCCGAGGCGGCGGCGCTGGACGGGGATTTCTTCCGCCAGCGCTTGCGGGCCGCCTTGCACCTACGCGGCCCCATCCTCGGACTGGACGGGCCCGGCCGGGCCTGCCGCCTGGTGTTCAGCGAGGCCGACGGCCTGTCCGGACTGACCGTCGATCGCTACGACCGCTGGCTGATCGTGCAATTCACCGGCCTGGGCCTGGCCCAGCGCCGCGACCTGATCGCCGATTTGCTGCAGGAGCTGGTCACACCGGAGGGAATCTACTTGCGAACCGAGCGCGGCATCGGTCAACTGGAAGGTCTGGAGCTGCACGACGGGCTTCTTCGCGGTCAGGTACCCGATGATCCGGTGATTATCGAGGAGGACGGGTTGCGGTTTCTGGTCAATCTTCGGGAAGGACAAAAGACGGGGTTTTATCTCGATCAGCGCGACAACCGCCGGGTGGTGGCGGCCTATGCTCGCGGCCGGCGCGTGCTGGATGCTTTTTGCTATACCGGCGGCTTCGGACTCCATGCCGCCAAGGCGGGGGCCAAGCAAGTGCTCGGCGTGGATGTGTCCGAACCCGCTTTGGAGCTGGCCCGCGCCAATTCCCGGCTCAACGGCCTGGAAAACCTTGCCTTCACCCGAAACGAGGTGTTCGATCAGCTCGACACCCTGGTCGCCGGCGCGGAGAAGTTCGGCCTGGTAGTGCTCGATCCGCCCAAGTTCGCCCGCAGCCAGCACGCCGTCGAGGAAGCCCTGCGCGGTTATCGCCGCCTGCAAACCCAGGCCCTGCGCCTGCTCGAGCCGGACGGCCTCCTCGTGACCTGCTGCTGTTCCGGCCTGATCACGCGCGACCTGCTCGTGGATCTGCTCGGCCAGCTCGCCGAGGAGGAGAAACGCGACATCCAGATCCTGGACATTCGCGGCCAGGCGGCGGATCATCCCGTGGCGGTGACCTGCCCCGAGACGAGCTACCT
>CAZFGM010000706.1:0-3823 GCA_964518515.1 uncultured Alcaligenaceae bacterium
TTAACCCGCTAACTCGACCTCGGCATTTTTCCATTTCAGGCTGAACCAAAACAAACTAACGCGGCCAACCAATTAAATCTTTTCTTTAAGCAGCAAAGTAAATTTCTGGAAACGGAAGAGAAGCGGATCCTAATTCAGAGGATCGTTAGTAGATTCATGGAGAGTCGAATAGGCGAAGGAGGGGCGGATGACTGTGGACGACTCGCCTGGCTCTTTTTGCACTTGAATGATGAAGACACTGCCAGGGAATACACGATGAGGGGCCTAAAGTTGGAAAGAGGAAACCAACATTGTCTCAACCTGGCACAGAAATTTGATTTTAGAAATCCGATGGTAAAACGGGGAAAAAAAATAAACGGTTAGGGCCTTCGCTCGGGATCATCGAAAGCAGCTGGATATGAAGAAGAATTGAAATTTTCACCAGAGCCGGTTCAGGCCGTAACCATCGAACGTCGCGTCGGCGGAAACGAGCGTCAGCCCTTCGACGAGGGTTGTGGCGGCGATGAGGCGGTCGAACGGGTCTTTGTGGTGGAGCGGCATGAGTAAGGCCGTGTGGCCGACTTCGATGGGCCAGAGGCTGATGCGGTTGGCGATCAATTGGGTCGGGAACAGTACGCCGAATGGGGCAACCAGGCGGAGCTTGTTGATCCGTACCTTGATGGCGATTTCGAGCAAGCTGATGGGAGACAGCCACAGTTCGTTGGCCGGATGGTCGATCCGTCGCACGCCCGCAAGATGGCCGCCCGGATGCAACGGGCGACCGGTTCGGATCGGCCGATCCTGCTGCGTCAGGAAACGCGGGCCGGCCACGGCGCCGGCAAGCCGCGCGGTTTGATCCTCGATGAGCAGACCGATGTGTGGACCTTCCTCTTTGCGCAGCTGGGTATGAATTGATATAGTGGAGCCAGTTTTCACCAGAGACGGCAGTATTTGGTGCGGTTATCCCCATTGCCGCAGCGCTCCCCGTGCCGCGATGTAAAATCCCAGGAGCAACAGTGCCTGGCAAGCCAAGCGCTGGCGGCGGTCCCGCACCAGGAAGATTCCGAACAGAGCACCCAGCAACAGGATCGTGGCGCCCCAATCGCGCCACGGAATCCACGGTTGGCCGAATCCTTCGGAAACAAGCGGCCATAACAACCCCACCGGCCAATCCGTGTTCCCTTCCCAGCTGCAGTACAGAAAGTCCAAAGACGCATGACTCCACAGGATGAGCACGGCCAGCCCGATCCAGGGGCCGGCCCGGCTCGGCGCCCCGGCGGGTTCCCCATTTCGTTTGTTGGGTTGGGACTGGTGAATCCAGTAACCCAACCCGCCGAGCAGGATGCCCGCCAGAGTTACCGCGAACAGGTTATGCCCCCACACGCGATGGCCGATCTGGTAAGTCTCGGGTGAAATATGGATTGCCAGGGCATCCCAGTCGGGGAACATGCCGGCCAACGCCGCCAGTACCACGACCGGCCAGCCGTGACGGCGCTGGGCGCCCGCCGCCACCGCCACGGTCGCGCCGAGCATCGCGTGATCGTAATAAACCATGGCCCATCCTCGTCCGTAGACGGATTTCGGATTTTGCCTGGACTACGGCGTTACCTGCAGCAAGCGTGGCAACTCCGCGTGCAAGGCCCGCTCCACCGGCCGCGCTTCCGCTTGGTCAATCAAGCTGCGCATCTCATACGGATCCGCCTGGAGTTGTATGCCTTACTCCTTCCCCCGCGCCCCTATTGTAAAAAAAAGTCTGCGGGATTCATGAGAAAATCCACGAATTGGGTTCCGCTCACAAGGCGAACCAGGGAATGACGTTGACACCGCTGCGCTGGAACGCACGCGTGCCGCCGTAGACCAATACGGCGCCCTTGGCCGACTCGCCCGCCAAACGGCGGTAGAAGTGCAAGTTGTCGAAAAAGTCGCCGGCCACGGTTTGGCCGGACTTGATTTCGATGGGCAGCAAGCCGTCGCCAAGCTCGACGACCACGTCGATTTCATGCCCCTGCGAATCGCGCCAAAAATAGAGGGGCGGCTGTTCGCCGCGGTGCATGAAATTCTTCACCAGCTCGCTGACGACGAAGCTCTCGAAGACCGCGCCCCGGCTGGGGTGCGCCGGCAAATGAGCGGGTTCTCGAATCTGCAGCAGGAAACAGAGCAGGCCCGGGTCGAGGAAATGCAGCTTGGGGTTCTTGATCAGGCGTTTGCCGAAGTTGCGGTGATAGGGGCGCAGCAGCAGCACCAGGAAACTGGCTTCCAGGACGGACAGCCAGCGGCGCGCGGTCATGTGCGCGATGCCGCAATCGCCCGCCAGGCTGGACAGGTTGAGGATTTGGCCGGAGCGGCCCGCGCACAGGCGGACGAAGCGGTGGAAGGATTCGAGATCGCCGACGGCCAGCAGCTGGCGGACGTCGCGCTCCACATAGGTCTGCACATAATTGGCCAGCCAATCGTGCGGCGCCAGTTTCTTGTCATGGATGCGCGGATAGAAGCCGGAATAGAGCGTCGTCATGAGGTCGGAGCGGGGCGGGGACAGGCGGAGCGGACCGGCGAGGCGCTGGGGCGGCCGCGAACGCCGGCCGGCCAGCTCCGCCTGGGCAAACGGCAGCAGGTGCAACACGGCGCAGCGCCCAGCCAGCGACTGCGCCACCCGTTCCATGAGGAGAAAGTTTTGCGAGCCGGTCAGGATAAATTGTCCCGGCCGATCGCGTTCGTCCACGATGGTCTGGATGTACGAGAACAGCTCGGGTGTGCGCTGCACTTCATCAAGGACGACCGGTTTGGCGAACTGGGCCAAGAAGCCGCGCGGGTCTTCCAGGGCGAAGGCCCGGTCGTCGGGCGCTTCCAGGGAGACGTAGCCATGGCGCGGAAAGACGCTGCGCACCAGCGTGGTCTTGCCGGATTGGCGCGGTCCCGTGACCGTGACGACGGGATAGCGCGTCGCGGCTTGGCGCAGCACCGGGGCCAGGGCACGCGGGATCATGCTTGCAATTTTAACTTCCAATGTTCAAATTGCAAGACAACACCATGATGGCGGCACCGCAGAAAATCCAGGTGAGCCGTGGTCGTGCTTGCTTGCAGGTGGTTTTTTTCCGGGGACGTCACGCATGCCAGGTATTTTTTCACATGGTATAATGACCGAAGGTTCCCACGAACCGAAAGGTTGCAGACCTTTGCAAGGACACAGGCATGAAACCGCGGGAAATAGGCGAATACCTGGTGGTTGATCCGAAGGTTTGTTTCGGCCGGCTCACGTTCAAAGGGACCAGGGTCCCCGTCGAGACGATCCTGAACTGGCTCGCCAAAGGAAAAACCATCGCAGCGATTCTCGCCGACTGGCCCTACTTGACACGCGCCGCAGTTTCCGAAGCAATCTTTCTGACCGCGGACGCTTTGACCCAACGGTTCGAGAACCGGAGCAAACCGAACCATGAGCCAGTTCATTTTCGACGAACAACTCGCGGCCAGCGAAGTTCTCGCACCTCTTCGAAAACGACTTAAGGTCACGCGCCTCAGCGAAATCCGGCCCACCGAACGTATTCTCGATGACCGCATTCCTGAAATCCTCTTGTCGCTGAAGCAGTATCCGAGCAAGGATCTTCACCACCTGATCTGGCCGTTCCCCAGGAAGGAGCGAAGAAGGAAACGGTAGATCGGGGCAACTCACTTCGGCGCCGGCCAGTTCAGGTGTTTGTGCAAAAACGCGAACGTGCCCTGGCCGTTGATGACGTGGCCGCCGTTGAACCATTCGATCGCGGTGCGCTCGGGGATGCCGAGGCGGGCGTAGAAGCGGCGGACCTTGGCGTACTCGAAGGCGACGTATTCGTCCAGGCCGACGCCGTCG
>CAZFGM010000707.1:0-3819 GCA_964518515.1 uncultured Alcaligenaceae bacterium
GGTGACGAAAGGGGCCTGCGAATCGATCAGGGCTTTCAGGCAGGTATCGTTTTCCGGCCGGGTATTTTTGCGCCGGGTCATGCCGAAGGCGGCGATGCGGGTGTTCTTCAAAGGCAGCTTGCGGACTTCCTGAAAATACTCGAAATCCTTGGGGTTCGAGAGCGGATAGCCGCCTTCGATGTAATCGACGCCCAGATCATCGAGGCGCTGGGTGATGAGCAGCTTGTCCCGCAGTGAGAAGTTGACGCCTTCACCCTGGCTGCCGTCGCGGAGCGTGGTGTCGTAAATGTGGATGCGGGGCATGGTTGTTCGATTCAAGATAAGAGAATAAACTGGGCAACGTAAATTGCGATAAATTCCTGACCCTTGTGGGTATGTTTTTCTTCGCTAACGCCAAATTGGACAACCAGAGGGGGCACAGCCGCGACACACATGCGCAACTTCAAATGTTGCAATGTATAGCTGTGTTCGCCAAACACATTCGCGGATTCATCGGGAGGCAAGGGCGCGGTCAGAAGGGATTTTCGGATCTTTGCCAAGGCCCGGCGAAACTCTTTCACTCGACCGAGCCGAGCGGCTTTCTGTTGCAAAATTTTTAATTTTTGAACAACGTGTTCGGAATAGCAGATTTTTCTGGGCAATTCCGAAGGATAGTCCATGCCATTCCTGCCAATCGGGGATTTCATTTCAAGACCGGGTTTGTTTTTGCAAGCTTTTTAAATGCTTATCGAGTTCTTTTTCGACCTCTTCATAACTGAGCCAATGGTTTTCCTCAAACATTTTTTCAATTTCGGCTAGGGAAATACCTTTTTCTTTTACGATTCTTTGCAGATTGACCGGTTTTTTTGCGGCTTTTTTTAGGGGTTGGGAAACTTTTTGAATCTTCATGGGAATTCTACCTTTCTGAATCTCCTACCATAATACGGCCCGGCCTCGGTTTTTCTTCGGCCCAGCCAAGTTCTTGAGTGATTTCCTCCAAAGTCATCCACCGAGCTTCCCGGACTTGCTCCTACCCATGGCCCAGAAAATCCCTCTCCGTAAAACTCGGACAGGAATTGAAAAGGTTGACGGGTTGCTCATGCCGATTTTCCTTGTTTTTTTGGCAAACGTTTGGCAAACGCCTTTCTTCCGGCCCGCGGTTTTTTTTCATCCCAGCCAAGCTCCTGCGAAACTTCTTCCCAGGTCAACCAGCGGGCTTGCCGTACCTGTTCTTCAATGTATTCCGGGGTAATTCCCAGGAACTTTTCGAGGTTTTTCCAATCCCGGTTTTTCACGAGGGTTTTGATGGTGGCCAAGTATTCTTTGGTGTATTTCAGATTCAGAGGTTGCGAATAAGAGGTTTTTTTCATAAATGCCTCGGACTTCCCTGTGATCGACCAGGGTAAAGGGGGGTTAAAGGCGGTTGGCCCCCACCGTTTTCCTGTCAATTATAACCTTTTTTCAGATGTAGCCCAAGGCATTTCGGCTACCCCGCCTTCGTACAGTGGCCCCACCGGCAGCACAATCGCCTCCAGCCCCATTGGCCATTCCGGGTTTCTTCTCTCTGTCCCGCCGCATATACTTTCAACAAGCTTTCAAGAGAAAAAGACATCCTTTCCTGTTCAAGGAGTCGAGCGATGGCGCGACGATGGCCCCTGGCGGTTCTGAGCCTATGGTTTTTCGGCATCGAGGCGGCGCGGGCCCAGCTGCCGCCCCTCATTCCGCGCAGCATCCTCTTCGGCAATCCGGAGAAATCCGGGCCGCAACTGTCGCCGGACGGCAAATACCTGGCCTACATCGCCCCGGACAAGAAAGACGTGCAACAAGTCTGGGTCCGCACCGTCGGCAAGGACGACGACCGCATCCTGACCGCCGACAAGAAACGCGGCATCCGCAGCTTTTTCTGGACCTACGACGGCGAGCAACTCGTCTACCTGCAAGATCTCGACGGCGACGAGAATTTCCACCTCTATGCCGTCAATATCCAGACGAAGCTCGTTCGCGACCTGACCCCCTTCCAGGGGGTCAAAGCGCAGGGGGTCGATCTGGATCCCGACCATCCGCGCGAACTCCTGGTCGGGCTGAACGTGAAGAGCAAGGCCAAGTTCGACATGTATCGCATCAACCTGGCCAACGGCGCCGTCGAGTTGGACACGGAAAACCCAGGCCTGGTCCTGGGTTGGACCACGGACGCGAAGTTCAAGATTCGCGCCGCCGTGCAGGCCCGACTTGACGGCGGCTTCGACCTGCTATTTCGCGACAAGCCCGGCGACAAGTGGCAAACCCTGCGCACCTGGAACGCCGACGAAATGGGCGCGCCGCTCGGTTTTTCCGCCGACGGCAAGACCCTGTACGTGATCGCCAATCACGACGCCAACACCGCCCGCCTGCTTGCTCTCAATCCGGCCAGCAAGAAAGAAAGGGTCATTGCCGAGGACGCCGAGTACGACCTGGGCGGGGCCATGATCCATCCCACGCGCCGCACCATCCAGGCCGTCTCCTTCGTCAAGGACAAGACGACCTGGCAAATTCTCGACAAGAGCATCAAGGGCGATTTCGCCGCCCTGGGCAAGGTCCGCAAGGGCCAGTTCAGCGTCACCAACCGCGACCACGCCGACAAGACCTGGCTGGTCGCCTACACCACCGACGACGGCCCGGTGTATTACTACGCCTATGACCGCGAAAGCAAGAAGGCCGACTTCCTGTTCACGCATCAGCCCAAATTGGAGGGCTTGAAGCTGGCGTCGATGCGGCCGATTTCCTACAAGTCGCGCGACGGCCTGACCATGCACGGCTACTTGACCACCCCGGTCGGCGTGCCGGCCAAGGACCTGGCCGCCGTCCTTCTGGTCCACGGCGGGCCCTGGGCCCGCGATAACTGGGGCTACAGCTCCATCGTCCAGTGGCTGGCCAACCGCGGCTACGCCGTCCTGCAAGTCAACTTCCGCGGCTCCGCCGGCTACGGCAAGAAGTTCCTCAACGCCGGCAACAAGGAATGGGCCGGCAAGATGCACACCGACCTCATCGACGGCGTGGACTGGTTCGTCAAGCAAGGCGTCGCCGACCCCAAGAAGATCGCCATCATGGGCGGCTCTTACGGCGGCTACGCCACCCTCGTCGGGCTGGCCTTCACTCCCGACGTGTTCGCCTGCGGCGTCGATATCGTCGGCCCCAGCAACATCATCTCCCTGCTCAAGACCATTCCGCCGTACTGGGCCCCGCTCAAGGCCCTGTTCGCCAAGCGCGTCGGCGACCTGGAAACGGAAGAGGACTTTCTGAAATCGCGGTCGCCGTTGTTTCACGTGGACAAGATCAAGGCCCCGCTCTTGATCGGCCAGGGCGCCAACGATCCGCGCGTCAAGCAAGCCGAAAGCGACCAGATCGTGGCCGCCCTGCGCAAGGCCGGCAAGACCGTCGAGTACCTCATCTACACTGACGAAGGCCACGGCTTCGCCCGTCCGGAAAACCGCCTGCACTTCAACGCGCGGGTGGAAGCGTTCCTGGCCAAGCACCTGGGCGGCCGCGCCGAGCCGCCGAACGATCCCAAGGGGCACGCGGGGGTGATCAAGTAATGAATTCGACCAGGCTGCCGCTTGCGGCTTAGTAGGGTGGCCTCAAACTAAACCGCAAGCGGTTGCCGCAACGAACCAGGGAGGTCGCTTCTTGCGGTTGATCCTCGGCGACTCTTTCCACCACCGCCACGTCGCAAAGGCCGAGTTTCGTCGGGGCGGTCATGCGCAGATCTCAAAACTATTTTGAGATGCAGGTCTTCCGCTTCAACCCTTTGCCTGATCGTTACTTGCGAATCGGCGCAGACGTCAGAATCTCAAAATTCCACAC
>CAZFGM010000708.1:0-3819 GCA_964518515.1 uncultured Alcaligenaceae bacterium
GGCTTGGCGTGGCCGTCGCTTACGCTTCCGGCTCGGAACCGGCGCGAATACCTCGTCCCGACGATACCCCAGGGTAATTGAGAACTTACGAGCGGTTTACCTCCAAGGATGGGGGAAGCGCCATGCACCGGGAATCTTCCCAGAGCGGCCCAACACGGTCCCTACCCGCGGGTTGCCCAGCTCTTCTTCAGGACCTATGCTCGGATTCAGTGGGCTGCCTCACCCGGCTATACCAGCAGTATGGTCCGCTGGTGGCCTTCCCCAAGGGCAGCGACCTCACCGTCGTGGCCTACGGGCCAGAGGCCAACCGCGCCGTTTTCACCGATCCCGATCTGTATTACATCGTCGGGCCTCCCGGTCCGCGCGGCTCGGCGCAACGCCGCTTTCAGCAAGGGCTTTTTGGCCTCAACTGGGAAAAACACCGTGAACATCGCCGCTTGCTCATGCCGGCCTTTCGCAAGGAAGCGGTGCTCGCCCAGGCCGAGGTCATGACCGCCTTGGTCGAGCGCTCGCTGGATCGCTGGCGGCCGGGACAAACGCTCGATCTGTTTGCCGCCATGAAGGAACTTTCGTTGGACATCGCCGGCAAACTGCTGTTCGGCCTGGACGAGATTCCCCAGGCGCCGGAAATTGCCGCCGATTTTCAGGATTGGCTTGACAATTACATTAGTTGCCTGTTCGCCATGATCCTGCCGGTCGAAGCCCCTCCCGGCAGCTACGAGCGCATGCTGGCGACGGGCGAACAACTGGAGGCCCATTTCCGCCGGCTCCTTCAGTTACGCCAAGAACGCCTGCGGGACGGCGATACCGACCTTTTGGCCGTGTTGCTCAAGGCCTGCCAGGCCGGCCTGATCAGCGAAACCGAAGTGATCGGCGAGATGCAGACCTTGCTGAACGCTTCGTACCAGACCACGGCCTCGGCCTTGACCTGGATGTTGCTGCTTTTGGCCCAACATCCGCAGGTGTTGCGCGAGCTGTTTGAGCAACTGTCGGCCAATCCCGGCCCGCAGGAAGTTCCCCTCCTGGACTGCGTCGTCAAGGAGTCGCTGCGCATCTTGCCCCCCGTGGTCTTCACCGCGCGGCGGTTGCTTCGGGCCGCGACGCTGTGCGGTCAGCCGCTGCCGGAGGGAGCCTTTGTCATCGTGAGCTTTTACGTCACCCATCACCAGGCGGAGACTTTTGCGGAGCCGGAGCGGTTTCTCCCCGAGCGTTGGCTGGGGCGCAGCGTATCGCCGTATGCGTATGTGCCGTTTGCCGTGGGCCCGCGCATGTGTCTGGGGACGGCCTTTTCCTTACAGCTGTTTCAGATCGTGGTTCCCGCCGTCCTGCGGCGCTACCGCTTGGAATTGAGCCCCGGAACGCGGGTGGATCGGCACAGCAATCTGGCCTTGGGAATTCGCGGCAGCCTGCCGGTTACCGTCCTGCCGCAGGATGGGCACTTCCGCGCGGCGCCGCTGACCGGAAACATTCACGACATGGTCCACTTCCCCGAGGCCGGGCCGGGGCGCTTGGCCGCCTGAAAGGAGGTCTGTCATGTTCTCCGGGCCGGCGAGAGGCGAGGGGCGAGGGGTGAGGGAGGAGGGGCGAGCGTCCCAGCTTCCCGCCGAGGGCGATCCGGCCCTGTTGCGCGACTTCCTGCACGACTCGGTCGGCTGTCTGCGCGGTTTGTATCAAAAGTACGGCCCCATCGTCGCCTACTCCAAGGGATCTAACCCGACTCTGTTCGCATTCGGCCAGGAGTACAACCGGGAGCTGCACACCAACCCCGAGGCGTTTTGGCTGTCGAGCGGCTTTCCCGGTCCGAAGAACAGCCCGCAGCGCCGTTTTTCGCATGGCCTGTTTGGCCTCAACGGCGACAAGCATCAACAGGCCCGGCGCTTGCTCATGCCGCCCTTTCGCAAGGAGGCCGTGGAAAACTATCACCCCTCCCTGGTGCGGCTGGTCGAGCAAATGCTCGCCGGCTGGCGGCCCGGCCAGGTGCGCGATCTGGCTCGGGACATGCAAGAGTTCGCCCTGCGCGTCACCAGCAACATCCTGTTCGGCATCGACGACTTGGAAACGGCCCGGGCCATTGAGATCCTCTTCGAAGAGTGGATGGATCTCAATCACGAAACCTACTTTGCCGCCATTCTTCCCATCGCCGGCTCGACCAATCATTATGAACGTCTGCTGTCGGCGGCCGCGCGCCTGGAAGCGCATCTGCACCAACTGTTGCAGCAGCGCCAGGCCGCGGGGCCGGGCGGCAACGACCTCCTGGCCGTGCTGTTGCGCCTGCAGGCCGAGGGACTCCTGAGCGAAGCCGAGGTCGTCGGCCATTTACACACCCTGTTCAACGCCGCCTATCATACGACCACTTCCGCCTTGACCTGGAGCTTTTTTCTTCTCGCCCAGCATCCCTTTGCGCTGCACGAGCTGCTCGGGGAATTGACCGCGCGGTTGGACGGCGGAGCGCCGTCCGTGGCCCAGCTGGGGCGACTGCCCCTGCTCGAGCGGGTGATCAAGGAGGGGCTGCGGATTCTGCCGCCGGTGGTGTATAGCCCGCGCATCAGCCGGGCCACGGCGGCCCTCGGCGCGTACGTCCTGCCGCCCGGCGCCACCGTGGTCGCCAGTCACTACGTCACGCATCACATGCCCGACCTGTTTACGCGGCCCGAGCATTTCCTGCCGGAGCGCTGGCGCGAAACCGCGCCATCGCCTTACGCCTATTTTCCTTTCGGCGCCGGCCCCCGCATGTGCGTGGGGGCGGCTTTCGCCCTGCACTTGCTCAAAGTCACGCTATCCATGGTCTGGCAACGCTTCCGCGTGACCGTGATCGACGGCATTCGCATCGATCGCCACGCCACGCTGACCCTGGGACCGCGCCAGGGCATTCCCGTGCTCATCCATGCGCAGGACGGACGTTTCCGCACCTGTCGCGTGGAGGGCAACATTCACGAGATGGTTGAATTTCCCGACGAGCGCCGTGGCGTCAGCCGGGCGGCGTGAGACGGATCCCCAAATCCATCAAGCCCGCAGGCGAGTCTTCGAGGCTGAGCGGTCGGGGTTAAGGTGCGGAAACCGTCCGGAAAAACGCATCAAGCATGTTTCTATCTTGTTAGCCCTGCCCCGAGAGGTTTGCCACATTTGGTGAACAGCTTCGGCGGCACTCGCATCAAACCCAATAACCTCTTGACGCGAGTGGAGCCATCCGCAACTGCCTATTGAACCTGAGCTTGGGGCTCGCAAGCTCCCACTCGCGTCAAATCACTGCACACGGGGGATAGCCCGCCTTGTAACCTCGCCCGTACCGATCAATTCCCCGAAGGCACTTGATCGGTACGGCTCGCCGTTGTAATGCCTTGCCATATCGATGCTTACACGCGCGATGCACTCCGTACCGATCACTTTCCCGCCCCAGGGGCAACCAAAGTCACACCATCTATTTTCTTGTTTTTTTGGCAAAAGCAGCCCGTTTTCGCGCAAACCTTTGTAGAGAGTCGTTATTCCCCAACTCCATGGCTTATTCTCCCCTGGGGGAGGGTGAATATCCAGGAGAATTCCGAACTATGTGTGGATCCCATATCCGCAACGAAGGAGATCAACCATGTTCCGCGCCGTGACAAGATTCATCGTCGCTCTTTCTTTTCTTCTCGTCCTCACATGCCGCGCGAGCCAGCTGTTGGCGGCCGACAAACCCCAACCGGACCTCCTGGAAAAGCACCTTCCGGCTGACGCTGGGTACGTGATCGTCGTGGAGGTTAAAGAACTTCTTGAGCACCCAATCATCAAGCAGCACTATCTCCCGAAACTCAAAAAACTCCTTGAAGTCAACGACCAAGT
>CAZFGM010000709.1:0-3818 GCA_964518515.1 uncultured Alcaligenaceae bacterium
CCGAAGGCAAGACGGGTAGGTTGTCCGACCTGGAAAAAGACAGGCCGGTCATCCTGTGGCTGTCGCTGAATCAAGAAGAGGTCGTGGGTATTTCCTCCGGTAAAGGAAAAAAGACGAAAAACTAAATCGTGGCCGGACGACTTTCTGTAGGGAACGCCCGCCGTGGCCGCCATCGAAAAACTGCAATCGGGGCCAAATGGAACGGCACAGAGGCCGTTCCCTACAGATCCATTGCCGCCGGATTCGAAGTTGTCTTCTTCAAGTTCCGCCACTCGCCAGTCAACACCCCGGGCGATACCCTCCGCCTACAGAATAATTCGACCGTCCGTGGCAAAAAAGGATATTGCCGCCGCCGCGACCTGCTTGGATACTACCACCTGTCGCGATTGGTGTCGAGCAAGGCCGTCTTCAAAAAAACGCCAAGGAGAAACTATGGTGTGCCTAGCTGGTCGGAGATTTATCCTGTCGCTTTGCGCGGTGCTGGGCCTGGCGCAATGGGCTACCCATGCCGCCGATGACAAGGACAAACGGCAGCCCAAGCGCTTTGCCATCATCTATAACAAGGGCTATGCCGGGGACCACCTGCCGCAGGACCCCGAGCAGTTCGACAAGCTGGTCCGGGCGGTAAAGGAAGCGCGTTTTAACGTCATCCTGTGCGCCTACGATCCCAGGCGCGTGGAAATCTGCAAGAAACACGACATGCAAATCTTCGTCGATCTCTTGGCGGACAAGCATCACGTTTACCGGAACGTCGAGGACTGCAAAAAACTGTGCGCAAGCCTGCGCGGCAACCCGACGATTTACGGCTACCACCTGTGGAGCGACAACATCGGCAAAACCGCGGCCGGCCGCAGCCGCGACGTCAAAAACGTCCAGCAGTCCGACCCCACGCACCCCGCCTACGTCGGCAGCTATCGCATGAGCAAGGTCAATAGCGTCCAGGGCATGGACCTGTTCGGCTACTACGATTTCCACTGGACCCGCGGCGGCCACTGGGGACATCTCAACCAGGCCTTCGCCGTGACCAAGGCCAGGCAGGTCCCCTTCCTGCGCTACGACGCCGCCAATCCCGGCATAGTCGGCCAGGGAAACCCCAACCGCGCCGCCTACACCATCGCCACGTCGATTCCCTTCGGCTTGAAAGGGTACACCTATCATTATGCCGGCGGCGTCGTGGACGAAAAAACCTGGCAACTGGACGCCCTGGGCCAGGACCTGAAAAAAGTGAATGCCCGGTTCGCCGACGTCGGCCCCGAGTTGATGAAGCTGAGCCATCCGACCGCCGTGTACTCCACGCCGATCACGGTCGATGCGAAGAATCGTCCCACCGCCGCCGCCGCGGTTCCGTCCGGCCTGGCCGCCTTTCCCGAGAATTTCTGGTTCAAGGTGGCCGCCGGCGAAGTCCTGGTCGGCGCCTGCCGCGACGGAGCCAAACGCGACGTCTTGCTTTTTGCCTGCCACAATCCCTATCAATCGCAGGAGGTCAGGCTTCAGTTCAAGGACAAGGCGAAAAAGGCCGAATTTTTCGAGCGGGCCAAGGGCGCGTGGACGACCTTGCCCCTCGCGGATGGCCAGACGCGCTTCACCGTCGAAGACTACGGGGTCGCTTTGGTGCGGATTGAGCGGGAATAGCCCGCGGCGGAAAGTCCGCGAATCGCCATCCTGTCCATGCCGGCCATTACTTGCCGATCTTCCAGCGCAGACGGCGGGGCAATTCGGCCTTCGCCGGGCTTGACCTCATTCCCGGTTTGGTTTGCGAGACCGCATACCAGCCTCCCATAATAAGGAGGGCCGCGGGCGCGGGAGTGCGTGGAAACTTTAGCAGTCTCCCAAACGGGGACACGCACGACGTGCCGCCAATGATGTCGTCGCGACTCCCGGGACCAAGCTACAAAACGGGCACGATGGCACCAGAGTACGGGCCACCTCGACCTGCGGCCCTTGCAGGATAGGAAAGCAGAAGTGTGCCCAATCTGCCAGCCCTCGCTCCCGTTCCTTGGGGATGTCTCGCGGCGGAGCCGCGTGGGGGGTTACTAAGGAAGTTGGGTTTCCCCCTCGACCACATCGGCGGCGTGGGCCAGCTCGATGATCTCGTCGGTGCTGGTCGGATCGACTTGCCGGCACGTTTCCGTCAAACGATCGGCGAGGTCGCGCAAATCGGCCTGCCATTCGTCCGCCGTCGTATCGGGCGGACAAACCTGGACAAACTCGCCGCACAATAGGATCAGCCGCAGTAAATGGCGAAAGACGATGCCTTCCTGCTTGACCAGGTCGCGGGTCTGCACGAACTTGTTGAAATTGCCGCCGAAACGAAGCAGCTCGCCCGCGGCCCACACCGCCTGCGTGTGCACGTCGATCACGTCGGGATAGAGGGCGTCGAAATATAGCCGGAGCTTGTCGGCCAGGGCAGGCGGGTGCTCTTCCGGTTCATCGTCGGTGTACTCTTCCTCGTCCTCCGGGGCTTCATCGCGAACGGGTTGGGCGATCATCAGCCCGCGCTGGACCAACTCGGCATCAAGCCGCGTCGTGGCCAGGGGGCCGGGCGGCAGATCATCCGCGAAGGGCACGCGCACGCGCCGCAACAAAGCCCGCGGGATTTCCAGCACGCTTTCCAGGGCCTGGATACGTTCGTTCCTGTCCGCGATGCCCAGTTGATTGATGAGAAACGCGCCGTACAGCGGGTGAATGCTGCGAAAGACCAACAGCTTGGCCAGTTCGGGCGTCGGCTTGGCGAGAACCGCCGAATATCCTGGCAGGTGGGGGCCGTCAGCCCCCTGGTTAGCCGAGCGGGGGGCATCAGCCCCCTGGTTAGGCGAAGGGGCCGATGACAGGATTCGCGTATCAGGAGGCTGACGCCCCCCGCTCGGCGAATTCGCCACCGGTTCCGGTTCCAGCGTGATGAAACCCGCTCGCGCCAACGTCAGCAACATCTCATCCAGGGCGGCTTCGCCGGCCTTGATGCGCGGCTCATCCATCAGACGTTTGCGAATCACCGCCCGCACGCGGGACACTTCGGGCGATATTTCCAGCAGATACGCCAACAGACGCCAGGGGATATAGCCTTTGCTATAAAGTTTACCCGGCGGCGCCGCCTGCAACTGCTTGAACTGGCCCTCGCTCCAATACATGCGGCCTTCGGTCCGGGTCGGTTTTTTTCGCTTCAAAGCTTTCTTGGCCTTGAGGAGATTGGGGTCGCGCGTATCTTCCGGAATCTGATCGAACTGCTCGCGCCAGCGGAGAATGCGGACGTCGTCCTCATGGGCCAGGGCAAAGACGTAACCCTTGTCGTCGTACTGGGGCCGGCCGGCGCGGCCGAATATTTGCTGGGCCGTGCTGGCGTCGATCAGCTTTTCCTTCTCCGGCGGGCCCTTGGCCAGCTTGCTCAGCACCACGGAGCGGGCTGGAAGATTGATACCGGCGGCCAGCGTCTCAGTGCAGATGACCACGGCCAGCAGCTTGCGGGTGAACAAATCCTCGACCACCCGGCGATACTTGGGCAAGAGGCCGGCGTGGTGCACGCCGACGCCGCGGTGCAGCATCTGCTTCATCTTCGGCCCGACGCCTTGCGTCCAGTCGAGCTTGTTGACCTCGGCGTGCAGGGCCGCCTTCTGGTGCTCCGCCAAAAGCGGCAGGCCCTTGAGCTGCTCGGCCACGCTCCAACATTCATCGCGGTTGAAGCAGAACACCAGTGCCGGCATCTTCCGCGTGTGCCCGTCCCCCTTGGCCATCAGAACGAGCTGCTCGTTCAGGAATTGATCGGGCACCCACTGATAGGTCAACGGCACCCGGCGTTCCTTGCTTTCCACGAGCTGGACCTT
>CAZFGM010000710.1:0-3807 GCA_964518515.1 uncultured Alcaligenaceae bacterium
ACCGTTCCAAAGGTATGAACAAAAAGGTTGGGAATTCCGAGACTTACTCCGTTAACTTTTTCTATCAATGCCTCATCACTGCTGACCAACAATACGGTCGTCTTGGGTAGCATTGTTGTAACTCCTTGATGCAAGGCAGTTTGTGACATTTCAAAACAATTTCTTCTCGGCCTGAGGTTTTCGTGGCGCAAGACCTCCTTCTGGGCTTCCTTCCGGGCAAAAATGATAAAGTTTAAGGGAAGTAGGACCTTTGACGCCCAATTGAACCAAAAAGTTCAATTTAAATTGCGAAATTTTTAGTGTTGGCAAAAAGATTTCATAATCTCCCCTTCCCAGGCAAATGAAAAAAATCTGTATACACCACTACTTCCCCCAACCGCCGGCCTCTGAAAAGAAGCCCGTTGGGGACCGTTCCGACAAAAACTCCACACCAAGGATAACCGCCGGGTTAACCAATGGAACTCTATCGGCGGAAATTTTTTCCAGCCTGATAAGGACCTTTTTGATTTCGGCTTGCACCTGGCGAGTTCGCTTCCAACTTTGTATCACCAGAGGGTCTTTTTGAGCAGGAAGGTGGACCTCGGCGTAATCTTCAATAATGCGGGGGCCCCGTTCGTCGTCTTTTGCCTTGGATTCTTCCACACGACGGGCCACGATCTCGAGCATACGGCTTAACTGGCCCAAAGCAGTTTTGACATCCAGGCGACTCGGATCGACACCCTCCCGGCGGCGCCAGTCGGGCTCCTTGCCGACCGGTTCAAGTAGCCGGCCAAGTGCTGTTTCGTCTTTCTCCTGCAAGGCGGTTTCGACCCGTGCCTTCACATCCAGCAAGCCATACAAGCGAATGAAAAATTGGTACGCGGCGAGGGCGCGGCGGCGGCACGGCTCCAACAGGTAATTCTTGCCCAGCCCCGGGATGTCTTTCTCGGTGTAGACCTTTTTCCGGTGCGGCACGTCGTTCAGCCGGCGGCACGCATCGCGCATGAGTTGGACCGTGTCCGCGCGAAATACCCGGAAATCGAAGTGCGTCCGTCGGGCCTGGTTGCGGGTCCGGTATTTCTCTTCACAGCGCCGCAGGGCATACAAATTATCGGTCAGTTGCCAGGCGGGAACGATCTCGTTGAAAGCCGGCGATATCCCGCGCCAGCGCTGGGAAGGAGTGTTGATCAAGGAAAAGGGGAAGGCCAATTTCTGCGGCAGCATCGTCACCCCGGAGGCAATAATGCTGTACGGGGCTTTGCTGAAATCCGCCGGGTATTTGATATTGACGCCCAGCCCCAAGAAAGTTCCTTCCCCCGGCCAAAACTCCTGGTCGGGGGCCTTGGCGGTATGATTCGAGCCCACGTTGGCGCCGTAGCCGACATTGCCTTTTCCTTCCGGCCACAGAGCGGCAATGACCAGGGCCTGATGGTGAAAGCCCACGAAGGGACCCAGCAGCGAGGCGGTCACCTCTCCTCCCGCGACCGCGGTGTTGGGCCCGAGGATGCTGTTGGTGACCTTGGCGTGGCGCTCGACCTGGGCATGTTCAGTCAAGACCGACCGATCGACGATGGCCATGGTGGCCACCTGGCTCCCCCACTGGACCAGGGAGTGGGTCACACACGCGCCGGATAGAATCTGCGCCGGCTCGTCGCGGCTTGAAAGGACCGTGCTGTCGGCGACGAGAGCAGCGCCCTCCACCCGTGCGCCGTGCCCCAGGTAGGTGTTGTGCAATTTCGGCGTGCCGCGGACCGTCGCTCCGGGCTGAATGATGCCCCGGCTGGAACGAACGCGAGCGCGAAATTCGGCAATCAAGCGGGCATAGGAAGCGAAGGCCAGCCGCCGCCAGCGCGCTTGGGCCAGGGCGGCGGCCACTTCCAAGGTCATCTCGGCGTAGATCGGCATGTCGCGGCCGCCGCTTTCAATGCCGATCGGCAGAGCCAGGCCGTTGCCGAATTCCGTCGGGCCATCGCAAGCGATCCAGCCGCAGTCCATGAGCACGGCGCCTTCGCCGACGACGTAGTTGGCCAGCAATTTTACATCCTGAACCAGGGCGTTATTGCCGATCACGCAATTGGCCACGGTGCTGTGATATATTCCCGTAGGCACCTCCACACCGCTGACCAGGGAAACCCGTCCACTCAGCTCGCCCAGGACTACCTCGCCATGAAAACTGTTGGACTGCACGCGCCGCCAATTGAAGCCGTCGGTTACCCGGATGCGAGCCCAATTCGCGCAGGTATTTCCCAGGCTTTCCAGCCTGGCAATCTCTTCCGGGAAAAGTGGGCGAAGTCTGGATAGGCCCACCAAGGCCACGGGGTCAAGCCGCGCGGCGGCGACCGTCAGCGCCAGCTCCGACTGGGCCATGCTTTCTTCAACAGTAGGTATCAGGTCAAAAGGCACGATGCGAGTCCTCGGGGTTTGTTCTACCAGTTGAGAAGTGTAGTCGTCACGCTCCGCGTGACGGCCATCCTCACGCGGAGCGTGAGGACTACACTGCGGTTTGGCCGTATTCGGTTGGGCCGTGGCAACCAATGTCGTGCACCGGGGTCAGGCTGGTGAGGTAGGCAATTCATGCGCCAAATTTTTCCCGCGTGTCCATTTGTCCCAGGCTGTTTAGAGTCAAATGGTTAAAAGTTTTTATTTCCTGGCTGGAATTGCCGGGTTGTAAACCTTCGGCAACGGAGGAATCATTGGTGTTAAGAACCAAAAGACTTTTCCGCTGGACCGAGTGGTTTTCCCGGCGAATTTCCCCGCCACAAAATATAAAAATCGATGCACTTTTGCAGGCCGTGTTCCAGGCAGGTGCTGGGGCAAAAGCCCAGCTCGATTTCGGCGCGGGTGACGTCGGCCAGGTTATCGTAGTCGGTTTTCGGCCGCGGCGGCTTGAAGATCGGTTGGATGCGGGTGCCGAGCAGGCCGTTGATGCGGGCCACGATTTCCAAGGGGGCGGTGGCCCGGCCGCGGGCGATGTTATACACCCCGCCGCCCAGCCGCGGCACCTCGGCCGCCAACAGGTTGGCATGCACGATGTCATCCACATACAAGTAATCTTGCGGTTCCAGACCATCTCCGGGGATCGCCGGGTTCCGGTCCGTGAGCATGCTCTTCAAAGTCTGCACGATGAATTCCGCATAATAGCCGGACTCCGGCTGGCGGGGCCCAAACACGTTGAAGTAGCGAAGGCGCACGGTTTCCAAACCGTAAATTTGCGTAAAGGCCAGGCAATCCTTTTCCCCGCTCACCTTGGCCATGGCGTAGGGGGAGGTCGGTTGCAGGGGATCCTCTTCGCGGCGGGGCTCGGAGCCGGCCCGCCCATAGACCCGGCCGCTGGAGGCGAAAATCACCCGCCGCACCTGGGCCTCGCGCGCGGCAATCAGGACATGCAAGGTCCCCGTGGTGGCGGCGTGCTGCGTCAGCACCCGGCCGGCGCCGCCTTTGTCCCACTCCATGGGAGCGGCCTGGTGAAACACCAGATCGACTCCGTCCATTGATCGGCGAACCAGATCCAGGTTGTTCAAATCGCCGTACAGCAATTCGATGCTGGACCGGTCCAGGGTGAGATTGGCCAACGCGCCGGTGCTGAAGTTGTCCAGGACCCGAACTTTGTAGTTACGGGCCACCAACGCGTGCACCAGGTGTGAGCCAATGAACCCCGCGCCACCTGTTACGAGACAAACAGTCATATGATTGCTCTATCAAGGGGCACCCCGGTGAAACTTGGATTCCAATCACGATCATTCCACGGTAACACTCTTGGCAAATCCGAAATTCGAAATCCGAAATCCGAAACAAATTCGAATATCAAAATCCGAAATCCAAAACTCC
>CAZFGM010000711.1:0-3790 GCA_964518515.1 uncultured Alcaligenaceae bacterium
AGCAAGAAGAATCCATCCACCCCAGCCAATTCTGGACATGTCACTTCCTCCCTAGAGATACTGATTTCGCGAAACCGCCGAGCGAGCAATCTTTACGCAGACCATGGGATATTGGTCACGCCCAGTCCGAGCCGCGACCGTAAGGGAGTGAGACCCCGATGGCGTTTTTTCGCCTCGCGCTCCCTAACGGTCGCGGCTCGGACAGACGCTCTACTCTCCACTCTTCACTCTCCACTCTACCCGTGTGGATTGCGCGGTAATTTGAAGTACGGCAAGCGGATGCCGCTGACGAAGAACTGGTCGGCCCGCAGGTTGTCCGGGGCGGCGAAGCCGGCGATGCCGCCGACCGTGACGACGTCGTCCTGATCGACGCCGTCGCCCGAGACGCCGAAACCGGCGACGATCGTCTGGTTTTTGTACACGGCGGAGCTGCCGGGGAAAAAGACGACGCCGTTCTGGTTTTCGGCAATGGTGGAGTCGCGGAAGTTGGAGCCGGGGTTGAAGGCGTCGAAACCCACGACGGTCTGGAAGGCGTTGGCGGGTTGCAACGGCCCTTGGTTGAGACCGTTGCCGCGGTTGATGCCGGGGTCGTTGAGGATAGAGAAAAATCCGGGTGGGCTCCCTTCAATGCCCTCGGGAAAGCGCGGCAAGCTTAGGTAACGGAACGTGCGGGCGGTGAAGGACACCCCCTTGGGCAGGCCCGGCACCTGATCGACGGCGGCGAGTTGGGCCGGATCGTCGTAGTAGGCAACGTTGCGGGCCTTGGCCACGGCCACATCGATCGAGAACACCGTGGCATCCGGCATACGGTACAGGCCCAGGACCGTTCCATCGGAGTCGGCCACGGCGAAAACCATGCGGCTGCGCTCGTCGAGCGGCAAGCGGATCTGAGCGCGGACGCGATTGGCCTCGGTAATGCCCTGCTCGATGATGCGCTGCACCTCGGCGGCGGTGATACTGGCGCCCGCCCGCGGTTGCACGATCCACCCTTCCGGGACGCTGGTGCCGGCCTTGTACAAGGTCCCGGCCGAATCGACTTTGATGTCCATGCCGCTGGCGGCGCTGCCCAGGCCGACGCCGAAGTGGGCCTGGGCGAAATCGACGAGGGTGCGCGGCCCCTGATCGCCGCCGGGGCCGATAACGTCGAGGGTGATGCCGACCAGGTCGATGCGGCCGAAGGGGATGTCGAAGCCGGTCAGGGCGGGGATGCCGCCGAGCGTGCCGACGGGGAAGCCGGCGCCGCGGCTGCCGCCGGCGGCGGCCAGGCCGATGAACTCCGCTTCCAGCGTGCGGTCCGGTTTCGACGGATCGAAGTTGACGTTCATGCTGGAATTCTCTTCACTGGCGAAACCGGTGGTGCCGGGGAAGAAGACGCCGATGCCGCCGACCAGGACGCCGTGCTGGTACAGGGGAATGCCGCCGGGCAGCGTGGCGATGCCGCGCGGGGTGAATTTGTTGATGGCCGGGGTCGCCCGATCGGCTGGGGTGAGAATGGTTTCGCCGTAGGAGGCGGGTGGAGTCAGCATGGCGATCGTGTCGCCGAGAATGGCGGTGACGTTGAAGCGGTTGGGCAATGTCGTATCGTCGGCGGTGCCCTTGATGTGGTCGGCGCCGGGATGCACGAAGCCGTCGCGATTGGTGTGCTCGATGTTGAAGAGATCGACCTGGGGAGTAAACGGGATGTCGGGTGGGAAATGTCCGCCCAGGCCGATGGGAGCGACGAAGCCGGGGCCGCGCAGGGTCGAGGCCGCGACCGGGATATTCGGATTGGAGTTCACCTCGCGCTCGATCATGGTGGACTGGCTGATGAAGCGGATGGTGCGTGAGGTGAGGGGCGCGGTATCGTTGGCGAAGAAAGCGGCGGTGCGGGCCTTGGCCAGGGCGCCGTCCACGGCGAAGGCGAGAATATCCGAGCTGCCGGTGATGGCCGGCGACACGCCGCCCTCGACGCGAACGCCGAGGATGTTGCCGCCGCGATCGACGATGGCAATGATGGCGTCGTCGCTGGCGGTGGCGGCGGCGGCGCGGGCCAACAGGTCCTTCACTTCGCCCGGGTCCAAGACCGGCAACACCAGCGGCACCTGGCTGGCCAACAGCGCCGGCGCCGTGCGGTCCTCCAAAGGCTCGATGGCCGGCTTGACCTGGCATCCCACGGGATGGTCCATGAAACTCAAACTCCCAGAATTGCCAATTACCAATTTGCCATTGCCGTTCCAATTTCAGTCGATCCACCGGCCAATTGGCAATTGGCAATTGGCAATTGGCAATTTCTTTCGTAACCGTTCACCAATCTCCTTGTAGGTTAGGCTTCCAGCCTGACAATGGCCCTGTTGTCAGGCTGGAAGCCTAACCTACATTCCTGCCGCCACAATTTCTTTCTTTCAAGGTGGCCCTTCAATATCGTAATTCCACCCCGAAATTGATTCCGTGAGCCCAGAAATCCGAGGTCCGGCCAAGAAACGCCGGCCGATTCGGTCCACCGGCCGCTCCGAAAGTCGCACTGGTCGGCACCTGGTTCACATTCACGTTCAGATCGATCTGCTCGCCCGGCCTTGCTGCCTGACTCACGTACAGAAACGTGTAGCCCAACACGGTCCGCAGGTGCTCGGTCAACTGAAAGCCGAGATTGAGAGTGGCCTCGGGGACCACGGCAAAGGAATCGCGCGTATGCCGGCCGCGGTTCGAGGCCAGCGCCAACAGGCCCGCCGCTTCCTGCGTCGGCGGCTGTGTGTCGATGAAGGTCAGGCCCTGGATGGTCGTGATCTGGTGGGTGGTGCCGAAGGCGACCTTGCCGGCCAGCTCGAGCTCCAATCGGCGAATGCGATAGCCGGCCCGCAGACCCAGCTGGCCGCCGAAGAAGAAGTTCTGGCAATCGAAGCTGTCCACCACGCCAATCTGCCGGCCCGGAAAGCGCTTGCTGCTGGGATCGACCAGCGTGGTCTCGCGGATAAACACGTCTTCGTCCAGGTTCACGTAGCGGAATCCCACCAATCCCTCCAGGCGAAATTCCGGGCAGCGATGCGCCGACACGATGCCGTTCGCCTCGAAGCCGTCCAGGAAACTGGCCGCCCGGATATCGATGCGTCCCTTGATCACCCCCGGAAAGGTGACCAGTGAAGCATCTTGGAAATTACTGTTCTCATTGAAGTAAGGCCGGGCTAGAAGGTTGGTCCCCGGATTGGCGACCTCGAGGTTGCCGCGGATGAGAGAGATGCTGCGGGAACTCAGGAAGAAATAGTTGCCCTCGACGGCCAGCGTCTGCTCGTCGTCCAGCCAGTATCCCGCGGTAAAGCGGCCGCCGCAGCGGTCGTTGTTGTCCACGTCGCCGCCGAACAGGATGGTGGTATTGGGAAATCCCAAGGCGCCCGGGCGAAGATTCGTGGTCGGGCTGGTGGTGAGCAGAGGGGGAAAGGGACTGTCCTTGATCCACCACAACAAGAAATCCGCGTGGAACCACAGACGCGGGACTTTCGGTTCACCCTGCTCCGCCATTTCCGCACAAGGTTCGCTGACCGGGTGCGGATCGGGAACATCGGCCCCGGTCAGGCAGGCCAGCAGCAGGTTCAACCTGGCGAAAATGCCCATGGGCAACCTGAATAGGACAAACTGAACATGGCAAATGCCGGGAATATCTGGGCGGGTGGAAATGGATACCTTTCATTTAGCCGGCGAGCTCGCTCGCCGCGGGCTGCATCCTGTCCACGGCGAGCAAGCTCGCCGGCTAAATAATGTATCAATCCTTACCGCGCGAAGTATAACGCGACTCTTCGGCAATTATCGGCATAGAGAA
>CAZFGM010000712.1:0-3784 GCA_964518515.1 uncultured Alcaligenaceae bacterium
GCAATCGGACGCGAACTCGAGTGCTACATGACGTGGGCGACCTCGTTGCTGGTAGCGTTCCGCTCCGCTCCACTGCGCCGAACGCCGTCGGCCTGCGCTCGCTTGGCCTTACTTATTGCCGGACGGAACTGCGAGGACGCGGAAGCCCTGGTTGCTGTACGAGTCGGCCGGCCCGCCCCCGTAGCGGAAGGAGGCCGTGCAGCTCGCGGCGTAGTTGCCCCAGCTCCCGCCCCGGACCACGCGGTCCGAGCCCCCTTCGTACAGGGAATCCGTCCACTCCCACACGTTCCCGTGCATATCGTAAATCCCCAGCGGGTTCTTTTCTTTCGACGCGGGCGAGCAGCTTCGACTGTTCACTGAGCAGCTGCAGCGTGCTCATCTGTCCCGCGGATAGGTTCTCCAGGATGTCAAAGGAAAGCTCGTTCCGCAGCCCATCGTCATGGCGCAGCTCGGCCCGGAAGAAGAAGGTGAAGGTGACGACGAGCAAGGGGAGACGGCCGTCGGGGCGCAGCTGCACGAGTTCGGCGAGGTTTGGGCAGTCGGCTTTCTTTAGCGTGTCGGCGATGTTGGCCGCCACGAACTGCTGCGCGGCCTGGTACAGCATTTCCCATTTCCGGAGCGTAGCGGTCGAAATGGACCGTTTCGCGCGCCACGTCGTCGAGCGCGAGAACGGGGATGGAAAGCAGCTTGGCTGCGCGGGCGGCCAGCAGCTCCTGGAGGCAATCGTGGCGGAAGCCGTCATCGCGGCCCTGAAGAAACTGGCGCAACTTGTCGGTGATCCCCTTGTGATCGGCCGATTTGAACCAGTTCTTGAAAGCGTCCCAGGCGCCGTCGTTGAGGGCATGGCCCAGGGCGTCCCAGGTGCGCATGTTGGCGCTGGCGAGGGCCTTGGGGAGGGTGTCGCCATGGTCGGTGAGGTGGTTCTTGAGCGCGCCCCAGGCCGCGGCCCCAACGTCCGCGGCGACGTGGCCGATGACGGCACTGGCGGCGCGGCCCAGGACCTGGCGCAAGCAGAAAAAAGCGAGTTGGCGCAAAGGTTGCTCCCTGGTGGCCTTGACGCAAGGTTATTCGCCATTCATGCGATAATAATATTGTAACGCAGGGGGCGGTGAAGAAAAATCCCCAGCCAAAAACCCTTCAAGGAAGCGAAAGAAGCCTGCGGGGAAGAAACCCGCGGGTTTTTTTGTTTGCGGGATTGTGGTTTTTGATGGATTGGGAAATAATATTCTCGGGCTATCCCTTGAAAGGAAATCGAACATGTCCCAGCCATCCCTCGAGGAACGGGTCACCATCCTGGAAAAAGAGGTCGCCGAGTTGAAACTAGCGCTAAAGAAGGGGGCTCGGCAAAAAGATTGGCGGAGCACCATCGGCATGTTCACCGGCGATGAAGTCATGAAGCAAATCGATGCGGAAGCCTTGAAATACCGGGAAAACGATCGCCGCCGCGCCCGCCGTCGCTTCGCCAAGCGTAAGCCGGCCAAGAAATAACCCATCTCGATTTGTGAAGGAGTACCGCGTTTGGGGATTAGAAGGGATTAGAAGTGGTATTATGGGGCCAGTGATTTTGAGGAGGATTATCACCATGCCGCAATTCACTCTCGAAGAACGGCACAAGTGGAAAAAGAAGTGGCCGACATAAAAACCGCCCTGGCCAATGGGGCCCAGGAAAAAGATTGGCGGAGCACTATTGGCATGTTTTCCGGGCACCCTCAGGCGATGCAGAACGAATATCGCCGGCTGCTCAACGAGCAGGGCACGTCGCGGACGACGGCGTGAGGTGAAAGCCCGCGGTGAAGGAAACCGGCGGGCTTTTTTGGCGGCTGGGAAATCCTTCTGGGGGCCAAAAAAATCGGAATTTCGATGTTCGAATTCCGAATTTATTCCACTCAAGCGAGCCAGTACCAGCCGAAACCCACCAGGCCAACCAGGAGGAGGAGCAAGGAGGTGCAGCCGGGGCCGCTGGCCTTGCTGACGGTGGCGTAGGGATTGCCCTCGCGGTAGGCGTCCTTGGCGGCCTCGCTGGCGGGGCGCTTGAAACGCATGCGGCTGTGATCGAAGATTTCCACCAGCGTCCAGCCGAATTCGGCCTGTTCTTGTACCACCGCCTCGATCTGCGGGGCGGTTTTGTAGGTGCCCTTGACGATCTTGAACTGCCACTGGCCGAGTTCGTCCGGCCGGTACCCGGTCATGACTTCCTCCTCCTCGCGGCGGCGGGCCTTCTCGCGTTCGGCCGCGGCATGCTGGTGCGCCAGAAACGGCTCGATGGGAACCATGGCCTCTCCCGGGAGGTCTCGTATTTGTATCGCCCGATTCGTTGCCAAGCAAGGATGACAAGATGAAAGGATGAAGGGATCGCCCGATTCGTTGCCAAGCAAGGATGGCAAGATGAAAGGATGAAGGGATGATGACAAGTGTTTCCCGCCCTCTCATCCCTTCCTCCCTTCATCCCTTCATCCTGTCATCTCGCCCCTTCATCCCTTCATCCTGGCGAGTTGGGGTTTCCCGATTTCCCCGGTCTTTTTATAATCCTGGGCAACTTACCCTTTCCTGGCACGGCGGCGAGGAATTTTCATGCGACGGATCGCCATTATCAATCAGAAGGGCGGCGTGGGCAAGACAACCACCGCGGTCAACCTGGCGGCGGCCCTGGCCCGCGCCGGCCAGCACGTCTGTGTGCTCGACCTGGACCCGCAGGCCCACGCCACCACCCATCTTGGCGCCCTACCGGACGGATCGGTGCCGTCCATGTACGACGTCCTCATCGACTCGCGGCCCTTGGCGGAAGTGCGCCGCCCGGTGGCCGACCACCTGTGGCTGGCCGGCTCGGACATCAATCTGGCCGCCGCCGAAGTCGAGTTGGCCGGCGTCGTCGGCCGAGAGGTCATCCTCCGCGATCTCCTGCAGCCCGAGGAAGGCCAGTTCGATTACGTCCTGATGGATTGCGCCCCGTCTCTGGGCGTATTGACCTTGAACGCCCTGGCCGCCGCCAGCGAGGTGTTCATTCCCTTGCAACCGCATTTCCTGGCCCTGCACGGCCTGGGCAAGCTGCTGGAAACCACCGCCCTGGTCAGCAAGCGCATCAATCCGGGAGTGCAGGTCACCGGCGTCGTCCTGTGCATGGTGGAAGCGGCCACGCGCCTGGCCCAAGAGGTGATCGGCGATCTGGAAAACTACCTGGACAAGAGCCGGGGCTCGAACGTGCCCTGGTCCAAGGCCCGCATCTTCGCCAGCCGCATTCGCCGCAACATCAAGCTGGCCGAATGCCCGAGTTTCGGGCAATCCATTTTCCAGTACGCGCCGACGTGTCACGGCGCCGAGGATTATCAGGCCTTGGCGAAAGAGGTGCTGGGCCAGACCGCGACGGTTCTGGCCGCCCGCGTGGAAATCGACGACCGGGGAACGCCGCGCCTGGTGCAGCCGCAATCCCAACCCGTTCATTGACACCAGCATTGCCACGGTTAACGGGCCTACGCTTCTTCCAGGACCCTGCCCGGAAGAAGTGGCCCCTACGGATCAGATCAAACATTGCCAATTACCAATTGCCAATTACCAATTGCTAATTGCCAATTACAAGCAAGAAGCAAGTTTGAAAATCTGTTGGAATCCTCTTCAAAAATTGGCAGAAAAACGGCCTATGCGTAACTTCCCCGATCCCCTTGCCGCACATTCCGTGGGCCTTTTCTTCTTACTCTTGCTCTTGCTACTCTTACTTTTCTCCGACTTCAAAAAGATTAGTCTCTATTTTTCCAACTTCTCCGCACGGCGCGGAGAAGATTTTGGTTTC
>CAZFGM010000713.1:0-3784 GCA_964518515.1 uncultured Alcaligenaceae bacterium
CTTACGCGGCTCGGCTCGCCGGAAAATGTCTCTAACCTCCCCGCGCGGAGCATAGTAGACGGGAGGGGCGGGCAAGGTCGGCCCCTGAGGGAATCAAATCCAGTTGGGGAAGGGTTGTTTTAGTAGCGGAATTCCAGCGACAAGCTGGCGCCGTGGGCGATGAAGTCGGTTGGATTGAGAAACGGCAGCGGCCGGGCGCCGCCCACCGGCGTGGTGGCGGCCTGGTTCGGATCGACCACCGCATCAATCTGGGACCCCGGCCGGACCACGCGGTTCCAGTAAAGAAAATCGTAGCCCAACCCCAGGAAAACCCTTTCGGGAAACAGCTCGAAGCCGATCTTGAGCTGGGCCTGCGGCACCACGGCAAATTCGTCGTGGGTGCGGCGGCTGATGTTGGAGGGCTGCGTGAAGAAACCGCCCGGAGTGGTGCTGGTGGTCTGGCCGGTCTGCCGGGTCTGGCCGGTGATTTCCACCACCTGGTGCACGTTGCCCAGGGCGACCTTGCCGATCAGCTCGCAGGACCACCGGCACGGATACCAGCCGAGCTTGAAGCCCACCTGGCCGCCGTAAAATTGGTTGCGCGTGTCGAAGTGATCCTGAATAGCGGCGAAGGTCTGATTGCCGGTACCCGTATCGGTGGTGACGGTGGAGGCGAGGATATTGAGATCTTCGTCGAGGTCCAGATAGCGGAAGCCGAAGTAGTAGTCGAGCTCGAAACCGCAGGCCCGCGAGCGGTTGAAGACGGTACTGGCCTCGGCGCCCCACATCCGCGAGGAAGTGGTGATAGCGATGCCGCCCGTCCGGTTGGCGGCCGCATCGGCAATCGTGAAGGAACTGGAGGTATTGTCGGCGGCGTTGGTGAAGGGAACAAAGAGAGTGGCGCCGCCTTCACCGCCGGAGGTGAAGCGATCGCCGAAGGTCCGCTGTTCGAGGTAGAATCCGTTGATTTCCATACCGATGGTGTGTTGGCAGTTGATCCAGCTTCCCAGCGTGACCCGGCCGCCGGAAAAAGCCTGGTAGTCCAGGTCATTCTGGCCAAACAGGACTTGGCCGGAAGTGCCGCCCGTCACCAACGGCACCCGAAGGCGCTGGTCCGTGATCCACCACACGAGGTATTCGCTACTGAACCAGAAGGTGTGCTTGGGGTCCATTTCGTTACAACAACTATTCATCGGCGGCTGCAGGTCCCACAAATCGCGCCAGGGAATCTGAGCCCGGGCCACGCCCGAACTCATAACCAAGAGACTCACCAAAGCCAGCATAGGTTTGCGCATGTAACCCTCCCTCCCTGGACCTGGATGGTGCAGGCATTTTCCTTGCCGCCCGCAGAATCCATTCATCAGGCCGCCGGCGGAAAACAGGGAAAATCGGTGTATTCCCTAGATTCGGTAATCGGCCCGCCAGGAAGGGACTTTGAGCACGTCTGGACGGAACGACTAAAACAGGATCACCGAATTGCACGAAGAAATGTGAAAAAGGGAAAAAGCGGATTGTTCCAATTGTAGTGGCGGGAACGATTGTAACGCAAGGAAGAAGATCGCCGTAACTGGAGAATGGGTGTACGGGGGTGTAGACCTGGGCGGTGAGGGCGTCGTGGCCGGTGATTTCCGCCTTCCTGGCTGTGCAGGTCCCAGAGCCAGATGGCGTTTTCGAGCCTCCCGATCTGGCGTCTACATCGCCTTTTTGGATACCTGAGCTTATCGTACCTGTTCAGAAATAGACTTCAAGAATAACCTATCCTGGATTCAGAGTGAGGCTCCTTTTCTCAAAGCGAGGACAATCATGTGCCTTTTTCGCATGTTGGCGTTGCGGGTAGCGATCGGCGCGGGAGTTTTTTTGCCCCTGGCGGGCCTCCCGCTCAAGGCCGACGACGATGTGGCCAAGGCCACCATCGCCTTGAAAAAAGACGCTCACATCCTGTTCTTCGGCGACTCGCTCACCGCCTTGGCCTTGAAGCCCACTGGCTACGTCAGCCTGGTGCGTGACACCTTGAAGAAAACCCACCCCGACCTGGACATCAAGGTCAGCGCCGTCGCCACCGGCGGGCATACCGTGCCCGATCTGCTCAAGCGCGTGGACAAGGACGTGATCGCCAAGAAGCCGTCGATCGTGGTCATTCAGATCGGCTGCAACGACGCCCGGCGAATTGCCAGGGACAAATTCAAGGCGGGCCTGGAAGAACTCATCGACCGTTTGCAAAAAGCCGGCATCCAGGTCATTCAATGCTCGCTGACCACCGTGAGCGAACGGCACGATGGCAAGCACAAGTTCGACGTCAAGCTCGAGGAATTTGCGCAAATCGCCCGCGACGTGGCCAAGGACAAGAAAGTGCCGCTCAACGATCTCCGCAAGGCCTTCATGGATTATCTCAAGAAGCACAATCCCGACAACAAGGACAGCGGCTTTTTGACCTACGATGGCAACCATTTCAACGACACGGGCCACCGCTTCGTGGCCGCCCAGATGCTCAAGAAATTCAAATAACATGCGGCGCGCCGAGCCGCATCAGGGGCTGGTTTCGGCCGCGGCGGAGAGTCGTTGCAAACCGGAGATTCTCTTAGTTCCCAAACGGAGTTTGGAACGAGAATCCTCGGCCTGGCCGACGCGTGTAACTCGACTGCCGGCAAAGGACATACCGGCGAAGCCCCAAGAATCCCAGGCTGGCGTAGTACTTAAAATCCGCTATTCTAAGAAAGGCCGCTCGCCCGAATACTGGGGGAAAGCTGATGAACAATGAGAATGAGCTTCGGTCGCACCCGGCAAATGCCTGGATGCACGATCCCGCCAAGGTGGCTGTCGTCCGGCAGAGGCAGGAAGATCTTGACTGGGCGATGGCCCATTCCCACGAGTTGAGCCAGCAATACCCCGGCGATTATCTGGTGGTGTGCAGGAAGCAGGTTGTAGCCCACGGCACGGATGGACCGAGGGTGTTGCAACAGGCGTCTGCCGCCGGCTCTCCCCGCGAAGAACTGGTTTTCGTGGCCTTTCCTGAACCGTTCGTGGAAAGCCCTTTTGATACGGTGATTGTCTAATGGCATCCGCAATGGCAACGCTGCCGATTTCTTCCGGCCGCATTAACTTTGTCGCCAGCGGCCACGCCATAGCGGCGATTCGGTTATGGGTAAGGCTGGCCTTCGCAGGTCCCAGCGGCATTCCGGCGCCGCTGGCCTGCCTGTTGGACACCGGCGCCCCGCTTTGCGTTGTTCCCTACTTTTTTCAGCATACGCAGCAGTTGGCGTGGCAGCCGCTCTCGGGCCCTTGGCCTGCCGGGTTCAACACGTGGTTCGGCGTTCCCTGTACCATTGGCCGGGTGGAGGTTTGGGTGCCCACCCAGCAGCCCCCTTTTTTGCACGGGCCATTTTCCCTCATCGCCAAGTTTGCTCAAACAACGCCCCAAGGTCTGCCCAGCAACCTTCCCATCCTTTTGGGTTGAACTTTCTGGCCGACCACCACGCCGAGGTTAATTTTCAATGCCATTCGCCGCCTCAAGCGGGCTCCATTGTTTTGCCTTGAGTCGGTGGTTTTTTTTGCTTGCGTACTTCCCTCCCAATCTTTCGTTTTCCACCGCCAGCGCGTATACTCGGGGCAATCGCATCCAGCGGCAATGGTGAAAGGCGCCGGGGTCTTTCTATGGGACGGATTTCTCCCCCTCGCGGGAAGGGAGGCCCCGCCGCGGGATGTCCTCACGAAGACAGTCCATGAGTTCGCGGAGCAATGGGGCCGGTCTGTCCCGGTCAAGCCTGGTGGTCCGTCTGCAGTCGGCCCAAGCGGAGGCCTGGCAGGG
>CAZFGM010000714.1:0-3778 GCA_964518515.1 uncultured Alcaligenaceae bacterium
GGCCAAAGCCTCGTCTCCTTACACGCTTCCGTGCCAAGCCCAAGCCGAGACGCCCCAGATTACTCCAATGGCGAGGCCAATGTGGGCCCCTACCCATGCCCCTTCCAAAACGGGCAAACTAACGACCAGGAATTCGATTGCCCCTGTGGCAAACCCTATCGCCAGGCCGAGTGCTACTCGCGCGGCAAACAAGCTGAAAACGCGAATTGCCCGCGCACGTCGTACCCGAGGGAACTCCGAATCATTCCGCCAAGGGCAATTCCAGCAGGCATCGTAAAGCTTTTCGTGCAATGCCCCGCAAAAGCTACAAGCCCACATCAGCAATCTCGAGTAAAGTTAGGCCGGGCCACTGCAAACTCGGACAATATACCTTGAGGCGCTCCAGCGGCATCAAGCCGGAGTAGTTTCCCACCGCTGCGCTTGGGCTGTTAGGGCCTGAATGTGTTGAGGCCAATCGTGGAGGGTTGCCGGATCGAAGCCCGCGCCATTCGGCCAAACCAGGGTATGCACCTCCGGATCGACTTGTACCTGATTGAAGAGCGTCAATTCCCGCAATGGCCCGTATAGTTCTCCAGCGAGCATCGGCTCGAAGTTAATAACCTGCTCGGAGTTGTCGTCAAACTGCACGCCCACCGCGGAAATATTTAACATGCTTTACCTTATCGTCGTTCAAGGGCCTATTTCCCGTGGGACTCGGCTTTTTTCTGGGCGTCCAAGGCGGCGTGTAGTCCTCGGGCCAAATCCGGGGCCGGGCCCTTGCCCCAGAAATGGACGAAGAAAAATGCCGGGTGCTCGCCGATCATGTGGTTGTGCAGGGCAACGACGTGCAGGTTGGCCTTGCGCAGGGCGCGGAGGACGGGCTGGACTTCGCGGGCAGTCATGATGAAGTCGCCGCCCACGGCCGCCAGCTCGTCGCTGCCGGTGAAGGCCGCCCAGGTGGTCAGGCCCATGGAGCCGCCGACCTTGATCTTGTGCATCAGGCCCTCCCGGCCGATGACGTATTTCACCACGCCGGCCTGGGTTTCGCCGTGTTGTCCCAGGATCTTGTCCAGGGCGGCGGCGTCAATCGTACCAGCCTTTGGGATTGGGCCGCCGAAACTATTGGCCGGCTGCGGCGTCTTTTCACGGATGTTCTTGATCGCGTTCCACATGCTCTTGACGGCGGCGGCCAGTTTTTCCGGCGGGCCGTCGCCGCCGATGTGCATGAAGTAAACGCGCGGCTCATCGAAGAAGAAATGATTGTGCAAGGCCGTCACGTGCAGGCCGCCGGCGAAAGCCGCGTCCATGGCCGCCGATACTTCGTCCTGAAACACCACCGTGTCGCCCATGACCATGGCCCCGTGACTCGACCGGGTGAACGCCGCCCACGAGCCCAGCCCGGCGAACGGCTTGAGGGCCACGCCGTCCACCTTGACGGCCACGTCGGTCCGCGGCCAGCCGATGCGGACCACGCCGTCCTTGGTGACGGTGGCTTTGGCGCCGGCCGCTTTACCGATGGCCGCGGCATTTAGACCATGGCCCGGCTCGCCGCCTTTGCCGTGCTTTTCGGTAATGTTTGGAGGATCGACGGCACGGGCTTGAGGGACCCAGGCCAGGAAGCAAAGGGCCGGGATTATTCCAGGAAACAAGAACCGTTGCGAATTCATGGTTGCACCTCCAAGCCCGCAGGCGAGTCTTCGAGCCTGCGGGGTTTGAGCGTGGAATGGGAAGATCCGAAACGCCAGCATCAATCCTGGCGTTTCGGCGCCTGGACCACGATGTTGTCAAAATAGGTTTGCGCGTCGGCTTTGGTCCATAACCCGACCGCGCCGGTTTCCGTGAACGTGTCGTCGTTCACGGTCATCATTTTCTTGCCGTCCAGGAAACACTCGATCTTGTCGCCGATCTGCTTAATCTTGATGTGATGCCATTTTCCGGCGGGCACCTTGACCTTGACGCTGTCGAGCTGGATGCGCTTGCCGTTTACGACCTTGTAGACGCGGAAATTGTCCTCCAGGGGATTGACGCGGGCGATGTAATAGTTCTTGGCGTCTTTGAAGCGCCAGACCAGGCCGCCGCCCTGGTCGATGTCGCCCTTGACGGCTTTGAAATCCGCCCGGATTTCCACGTCCTGGAAGCGCGTCTTTTCGGCAATGCACAGGTTAAAGACCGCGGTGGGGCTCTCGGCGATTTGGGCCAGGACAAAGCCCGTCTTCGAGGGCGCCGTGGGGTCGGCGACCACTTTCCACTCGCTGCCCTTGCCCTTGTTGGTCTGGGTGACTTTCCAGCCGTCGGGCACTTTGCCGGCTGCTTCCTTGGAAAATTGGAACTGCTTTTTTTCCTGGCCCAGTGCGGGTTGTCCCGCCTGCAAAACTCCGCCCAGGATCAACATGTGGACCCAGCAGCGCATGGGGCGCCTCCTTGGAGCAAATGAAACAGGGCGAACGATCACCTCGATTATCCCCCCTTTTGCGGTAATTGCAATAGGCCGATTTATTCACCACAGAGACACAGAGACCACAGAGAAAATCATTTAAGGAAAGAGGTTGCGTAACGGAATAGCAAGGAGCAATCTCAACCGTGTGTAATTCAACCATTGCTGTTTTCTGCTCTGTGATCTCTGTGTCTCGGTGGTTCCCTTTGGGATGAATATTCCGGGATAGGCTGCGGGATTCGAGGATTCCTCTCTCCGTGCGATGTTCGGCGAAATTCTTTAACAAAACTGGCGGTCTTTCTGTTTTACCGGGGCCAACCTTCCTTTCGGGCAAACTCCGCCTGTTCTGCGCGTTCTGCAACCGACCCGGCGAAACAAAACGGGAAAAGCAGCGTGGCGGAGCCGCGCCGCGGCTTCCGGGATGGTAGATTTACGCTGGATCATGGGCGGACACCCGCCATCGAGGATGGTGGTGGAGTTCGCCTCAACCCCACACAACGGTCATCACCATGAAAAGGAAGCTGTGGATCGCCGGCCTGTTGAGTTGCGCCCTTGTGGGACTGGGGGCGCCCCCCGCCCAGGCCTTCTTCTGGAGAAATTCCTGCTGCAACAAGTACTCCACGTATATTTGCGTGCGGCCGTACAACGCCTTCAGTCCGGTGTGTTTCGGCAGCATCTACTGCGACGGTTGCTGCCCGTTGCAGATGTGCCAGCCGCCGACGTGCAACTATCACCCGTGCCATCCCACACCGAACTTCTGCCCTCCGGGCCTGATGGCCCCGCCGTTGGCGGCGACCTTCCCGGCGCCGATCCATCCGCACGGGCCCCCTTTCCCTGGCCCGGCTTTTCCGCCCTACCCGTACATGATTTCCCCGACGCCGCCCCCACCGGGGTACGCTCCCATGCCGCCGGCTGGTCCGGATTTCACGCCGCCGCCTCCGACCCCAGTGCCCACCGCGATGACTCCACATGGGATGAGCATCCAGCGCACCGACTACAGTTGTCCACCCGGGGTTTACCCCGGCTTCTGGCCGGCCTACCCCATAGGCTACTGGACCAATGCTTATGCCCCGCCGGCTTACTGGCACAGTGGCATGCCCTATGGTCGCTAGTAGTCCCCTGGTCCGGGAAGGAAAACGTCCCCGGCATCCTCCCCCGGAACCATCCGGGGCCGTCTTTCCTTTCCGAGTCTCTTGGAAAGGAGGCTCGTGACAGCCACCACAAAAAGGCCCGACCCTCGCCCCGGGGGTCGGGCCTGATTTTTCTCAAGTGCAATTGGCAATAGTCATTGACCAATGGGGGATTGCCAATTGCCAATTACCAATTGAAAATTGGTAACCGTTCAGGGTTTGTTACCCTGCTCCG
>CAZFGM010000715.1:0-3773 GCA_964518515.1 uncultured Alcaligenaceae bacterium
ACGGCCAGGCCGGCAAAGACACTATCAAGCTGGTCGCCAAGGCCATCAACGGTCTGCCGGCGCTGATCGGCATTCCGGCCGTGTTGCTTGGCGGGCCCGGCAATGACACGCTGTCGGCGGCAGGCAGCCGAGCGAACAACGTCCTGGTGGGCGCGGCGGGCAACGACAGCCTGACCGCGGGCGGCGGCCGCGACATCGTGATCGGCGGCGCCGGCGCCGATGTCCTTCGCGCCGGCAGCCGGGGCGCCATCCTCATCGCCGGCGGAACGGCCCACGATGCCGACCTGACCGCCTTGCTGGCCCTGGCCATCGAATGGGCACGCGCCGACCGAAACTACCAGGACCGCATCCGCGACCTGCAGGGCTACGGCAGCGGCGGCCTGAACGGCCCCTACCTGCTCATTCCGCAATCGCTCATCCCCGACTCCGCCATCGACCAACTCTTCGGCGGCACCGAAGCGGATTGGTTCTGGTTCTCCAAGAGCGACAAGATCAACAGCTACACCGCCGGCGAGGCGGCTCGGTTCGCCTGATGACGTCGCGGAAAGACCATGGAACTGTCCTCAAAGCCAATGGTGGATTATTGGGCAGGAACTTTCTTGAATGTACCGGCCCCCGCCGCGCGGGTCAAACAAGAACGGGAGGATGCAGGATGCGTCAGGTCAAACCCTCTCAGAGAGTTCGGGACGCGGCGTTGACGGCGTGGACCAGGGCGCGCATGTAGCCGAGCGAGAACGATCGGCCGCGGTGTCCCCACGGGGTGTCTCCCTCGACGCGCGGCGTGTGGTCGGAGACAAACGGCCCCTGGTAGCCCACCTGCCGATACGCCTTCATCGCCTCGAACAAATCCAGGTCCCCCTCGTCGAGGAAGACTTCGGTGTAGCGCGGCACCCGGCCGCGCACCGCCCGAAAATGCACCAGGAATATCTTGCCCTGCTTGCCGAAATGGCGAATCTCGTCCAGGACGTTGACGCCCATCTCGGCGATGGTCCCCTGGCAGAAAGTGATGCCGCTGAACTTGCTGGGAACTTCCTTGAGGAAACGGCGCAGGCCGTCGGAGTGGTGGAAGATCCGCGCCACGCCGCGCATGACCGGCACGGGCGGGTCGTTGGGATGCATGGTCAGGCGGACATTGGCCTTCTCGGCGGCGGCGACCAGGCACTTCCGGCAGACGCCGCAGTTAAGGCGTCCGGGCGGCACCAAGGTTGTTGTGCGAGGGCGCCTTGAGACAGGTACTAGCCAAAATGCATTGCATTCAGCCCACTACCCCCCCCTTGCAACGAATTGCAACGAATTGCAACGAATTGCAACGAATTGCAACGAATGCAATGAAAACGAATCACTGAAATGATTGGCGGGAGCGAAATGAGGGCTATGGCCAAAATTTGTTCAACCGCTGCAGACTCGCGGCGGCATCCTGCGTCAGCAGCTCATCGCCAAAGCCACTGGCAAGCTGCTGCAACAACTTATGCGCCCGGGGCGAACGGATTTCCTCCAGGACTTTCAGGGCGCGCAAGGCTTGCAAGCGCTCCGGAGTCAAGATTCCGTTGTCCAGCTTGTTTGGAACGGGCTGGAGACGCTGCTCCAGGAAAGGGACGACCTGCCCGGGCGCGGCAGTTGACAGGATTTCGACCGCGGCAAAGGCTTTGGCCGGGAAAGGGCGGGAAAGGAACCTACATCTCGCGGCGCCTCGCGAATCGAGGTGCGTCCGCTGCGTCCCGTTTTCTTTTCGCACACAGACGACCGGATGACGCCACCCGTGAAAACGCACGAATAGCGTCACCCAGGTAACGAATGCGGAGATGGTCCGCTCGCAATGCCCCTGCCGGCGTGCCGTAAGCCGCAGAACATCGAGCAGGCGTGGCGGTGATGGCGTGGGAGCAACAAGGGAGTGAGGGACTCTGCCCGCGGCAATGGTCTCGGATCGGACATGGCTTGACTCCTTGGAGCGCAATTCTTGGTTGACACCGATACGATACAAGTGTACACATATTGAAGGTGACCGGCAAGGAGAAAAAGCTCCGGCTCTTGCCATAGGGCTCGCCGCCCGCTCAACTTTCCGTTACCGTAATATGGTGCCGGCGCTGTGATATGCTCACCCGCGCGCCGTACCATGCTGACCGGCGCCTGCCGGAAACATTCCCGACACCCGCCATCTCGGCTACGATGGCTGGAAGGAGGACTCGCCATGAATGTTGTTGAAGAGACAATCGAGGCCACGCTGGACTCGAACGGTCAGTTGAGACTGACACACCAGCCGCGGCTGCCACCCGGCCCCGTGCAAGTGACCATTCGTGCCGCCGCAGTGGGTAGGCCACAGCGCGGGTTGGCGGACGTGGTCCGGGAGATCGCAGCAGAGCAGCGCGCCCGCGGCTTCCCTGGACGGTCGGCGGCGGAGCTGCGCGCCGAAGACGACGCCCGCCTGGCCGAGGACGCCGAGCGGGACCGGGAACTGGACGCCGCGCGCCATAGTACCTCGACTGGGGGGCCGTGAGTGTTGTACTATCTGGACACCGTGATCGTCATCTACGCCGTCGAGGGCAACCCCGCCGACCAGCAACGGGCGTTAAATCACCTGGCCGCGCTCGAACAGGCCGGCCATCGATTTGCGATCAGCGAGCTGACCCGCACGGAATGTTTAGTCCCGGTCTTTGGCCTGGGCGACGGCCGGCGGCTATTGGACTTTTTCCGGTTCTTCCACGGACCGAACCTGCGGACGCTGGGCCTGACTGCCGCGATGCACGCCCGCGCCAGCGCTATCCGGGGCGGCCACACATATCCGGCAATCCCGCCCGCTCAGCCGAAGCGGTACGGGCTGGCCGACGCCCTCCATCTCGCCGCTGCGATCGAGTCCGGCTGCGACGTGTTTCTGACCAACGACAACCAATTGGCCAACTTCCCGGACATTACGGTGGAGGAACTGCCGTGATCGTGACCGAGGCCGCATCGCAATGCCCCTGCCGGCGTGCCGTAAGCCGCAGAACATCGAGCAGGCGTGGCGGTGATGGCGTGGGAGCAACAAGGGAGTGAGGGACTCTGCCCGCGGCAATGGTCTCGGACTTGGCTTGACTCCTTGGAGCGCAATTCTTGGTTGACACCGATATGATACAGGTGTACATATATTGAAGGTGACCGGCAAGGAGAAAAAGATCCGGCTCTTGCCATAGGGCTCGCCGCCGGCTCAACTTTCCGTTACCCTGATATGGTGCCGGCGTACTAGGGATTGTATCTGCCATCGCCATCATCAAAGGATTCGGCATCGACTACCGAGTCGCAGTGGTGGGGACCATCGTGATGGTGATCCTCATGGTGGCGCTGGTCGTGTTCGCCGCACTTACCAAGGTTAATAGTCCACAAGTGCGGGTTGCAGCGCTGGTTCTGATGTGGTCATTTCTGGCCCTCACGATCCTGTCTGCCGTACTTCTATTCACATCAGCGTTCTTTGCTTACCCGAAGCCACTTGCTGTTCTGCTCGGACTGGATAATGCCGTGACCATTGATGCTGCAGGGCCAGAAAACTTGGGCCCCACGTCCATTACATTCGATCGAGATGACCCGAAGTCGTATGATCAAGACGCAATTGAAAGCGTGGAGGAAGTTTGGAACCGAGACCATACCAAGATCATTCAGTTTCTGGTTACATTCAAGGCCGGCAAAATCAAGGGCTGGTTTCAAGCATACCATTTTAACAAAGCCACAAAGTCCGAATACCTTGTCAAAGGGTGCAGTCTCTCAGCTGCGCTTGTTATGCCGCTTTTTTGGCTGTGAATGTT
>CAZFGM010000716.1:0-3769 GCA_964518515.1 uncultured Alcaligenaceae bacterium
TCCTCTCCCGGATGGTTTCGTGCCGGCGTTCGGCCCGCCCGGGAATACCGGCGTGGTTCCGGCCCAGGGGCAAATCGTGCCGGTGCTGCCGGTACCGCCGCTGCCAGGTCCGTCGCCCCCCTTGCCGGGGCCGGCGCCGGCGCCCCAGCCGCCGCCGCCGCCGCCGGGACCCGCAGTAAGACCGCCGCCTCTGGGGCCGCCAATCACCGGACCGCCCCGGCAAGTGTCCATCCGGCCGCGTTCCTTTCAGGATAATTTCACCGGACGCAACTTTCCTCTGGCCGACGGCTGGAACGCCTTTGTGGTGACCAGCGGGGTAATTTTGCAGGTCACCAGCGCCAACGACAAAGTCGGCCTCATCGATATTGAGGCCGACCGCCTTGTTTTATGGGCCAAGGGGGACGCGACCAAACTGTTCAACACCCTCCAAGGACCCGAGGGACAGACCAGCAATTCGCTCGAATTCTACCTGTCCGGCAACGTGGAAATCCGCAACAAGACGGCCAAAGAAACCCAGGTGCTGCGGGCCGACGAAGTGTATTACGACGTCGGCCGTAATGTGGCCGTGGCCATCCGCGGCGATCTCGAGGTCACCCAGCCGCGCCTGCCCCATCCGATTCACCTCAAGGGCCAGGAACTGTTGATGCTCAATCCCAAGCTCTATCAGGCCAAGCAGGCCGAAGTTTTTTCCACCATCTTGCCTTCCGACCCTGGCTTGAAAGTGGTCCTGGCCGAGGCCACGCTGGAAGATCGCGGCATCCCGCGGCGCACCATCTTCGGCCTGCCGTTCCGCAACGTGCAAACCGGCGAGGAAATCGAGCAAACGCAACGCTTCTTCACCGGCCGCCAGGTCGTGGTGCGCCTGGAAAACGTGCCCATTTTTTATTGGCCCTTCATTCAGGGCGACCCCCAGGACCCGCTGGGCCCGCTGGAAAGCATGGGCCTCAATTACAACCGGGCCTTCGGCTTTCAGATTTTCACGTCGTGGAACATTTATGACCTGATCGGCATGACGCCGATTCCTGGCACGCGCTGGCGGCTGAACGTGGACGGCATGTTCGCCCGCGGGCCGGCCCTGGGCACCGATTTCGATTTCGCCGGCAAAAACCTGTTCGGCATCCCCAGCCGTTACGAAGGGTTGTTCAAGGCCTACGGACTGCACGACGACGGCGCCGACCTGATCGGCGGCGACCGGGGCAATTTTGTGTCCCTCGATCCGCTGACCAAAGTGCCGGTGACGCATCCGGATTGGCGCGGCCGCATCCTGTTCAAGGATAATATCCACGACAATCCCCTGGGCTTGAGCATGAAGGCCCAGGTTTCCCTCCTCAGCGATAAGAACTTTCTCGAACAGTTTTATAGCAATGAATTCTTTAACGACCTCAATCAGGAAACTTTTTTGTACCTCAAGCAGCAGCAAAACAACTGGGCCTGGACGATCCTGGCCGAGGCGAACTTGCGGCCGTGGATGACGGAAACCGAATGGCTGCCCAAAGCCGACGGCTACCTGCTCGGGCAGAAGATTTTCGAGTTGTTCACCTGGAACGTGCACCCGACCGTGGGTTACGCCCAGCTCCGCCCGGCCCGCGAGCCGCCGCCCGCTTACTCACCCACCGACGCCCGCGTGGATACCGGACGGTTTGGCGTGAATACCGACGTGAGCCTGCCGTTGCCCCTGGGCGACGCCAAGCTGGCGCCTTACGTGGTCGGCGACGCCACGTATTACACGGAAAACGTCCTGGGCGACGACCGCGGCCGCCTCTATGGCGGCGTCGGTGTGCGCGGCAGCCTTCCCTTTTCGCGCCTCTATCCCGACGTCCACAGCGAGCTGTTCAACCTCCACGGCCTGTATCACAAGATCACGCTGAGCGGCAATTACTTCCTGGCCCACAGTGACACTGCCCTGACGCTCTTGCCGCAGCTCGACCGCCTCAACGACGACGCCAGCGATCAGGCCCTGCGCGACATCCGCCCGCTCCAGTCGGTCCTCAATCCGGCGCACGCCGCCTTTCTGACAGGCTCGCGCCTGTTCGATCCGCAATCCTACGCCCTGCGCCGCCTCATCGATAACCGCATCGATACGCTCGATTCCATCGACGTCTTCCAGCTCGGGCTGCGCCAGCGCTGGCAGACCAAGCGCGGCTTTCCCGGCAACCAGCATATCATCGACTGGGCCGTCCTCGACCTGCGGATGTCCCTCTTCCCCCATTCCATCCGCGACAACTTCGGCCAAACCGCCGGCATTCTCGAATACGACTACATCTGGAACATCGGCGACCGCACGTCGCTGGTGTCCAGCGGCTGGTTCGAGCCGCACGAGGGCGGCCCGCGCGTGTTCAACGTCGGCGCCAATATCAACCGCCCCGACCGGACCAACTTCTACATCGGCTACCGCCACACCGACCCGTTGGAAAGCCGGGCCGTGGTCGGCAGCGTGACGTTTCCCTTCAGCGCCAAGTACGCCCTCACCGCCAGCACCATGTACGACCTGGGCATTGCCAACAACAACGTCAACTCGCTCACCATCACCCGCCTCGGCACCGACTTGCAGCTCAGCCTGGGCGTGCACTACAACGCCATCCTGCGGAATTTCGGCGTCACCTTCGAAGTGTTGCCGACCCTGCTGCCGATGCATCGCGACCACGGCAATCTCTTCGGCATGGCCCACCCGCGGTAAACGCGATCCGGTCGTGCTGGCCAAGCTGCGTAACGACAAGTGCAAGCACAGCGCGGCAACTCTTGCCAGGCTTCTCGCATGGTTTGGGTGGCCCGTGCTAATCGTCGGTTTTGCGCTAGGGTTCCCTTGGTTTTTTCTTCGGATTGGCCGGGCGATGCGCCTGGGCTATAGTGGATCCCAGGCGGATGCCTACATCGCAGAAAGTTGGGCCTTCGTCTACTTATTGGGCCTGGCAGTTGCTCTGCTTGGCGGCGTCTTCTTGACCATCTGGTTTCTCCTGAAGTAAGCTTGGGCCGCAGGTAAACTGACGCAGGGCCGCGGCTAACCCATATATGGCCTTTCCTGTCAAGAGGCGAATAGGCGGCCCCGGCAACTTTGGCCGCGATCCCGAACCTGCCCGCGGCGGGATAGCGGGCTTGCGTTAGCCCAGATCGTTGTGAGGTGAACGCTATGGAAACCCCGGTTGGCTGCTGGCAGCTTGGATCATGACCGCGTGAGACAGTACGTTGAATCGCGGGGCGGGAAGGTAATCGAAGCGAACTGGGCGCCCTTTGGTCCAGGGTGGTTCGGCGAAACGAGCGATCGCATCTACGCCGTGCGTTACCTCGATCAGGATGGCAACGAGCATCAGGCCCATTGCAAGACGAGCATGTCTGCGGCAGTGCGACCAGGAGTTGGACAAGCACCTGCGGACCTTCGCGGACCAGAGTGAGTGAGGGAATCATGGCAAAAATCTTCAGTGTTGTTCTAGCGGGAATCGGCGCGGTCTGCCTGGCCCAGGAGCCGGTGGATTGGCCGGCCCTCATTCACAAGCCGCACGCCAAGGTGCCGATTCAGGATCTGGGCCTGCGTCCCCTTCTGCAAACGGCCGGCGGGGGAAAAATCACCACCGCCAAGGAATGGACCAAGCAGCGCCAACATCTGCACGACGCCTGGATGGAGCGTCTGGGCAAGCCGCCGCGGAAACCCGATAAGCTCGATTTCCGCCTGGAAAAATCGAAAAAGATGGACGGCTACACTCGCCAGCTGGTCAGCTTCCACAGCGCCGACGGCGACCGCATTCTCGCCTACCTCCTCATTCCAGACGGCCTC
>CAZFGM010000717.1:0-3760 GCA_964518515.1 uncultured Alcaligenaceae bacterium
ACGATTTTGCCGTCGGCCTGAATCGCAACGTCGAACGCTTGGTCGAAACTGTTACCGTTGATGTCCGTGGTTAACAGGCCCGTGTGGTCTGGCCCGAACGTGGTGTCGAGGGTTCCGGCGGAGGTGTAGCGCGCCACCTGGAAGTCCCCGTTATACCCCACCATCACGATCTTTCCATCCCCTTGAAGAGCCATCCCGTAGGCCAGGGTCCCACCAACAACGATCTTGCCCCCGATGCCGAAGAGTGGATCGAGAAAACCGGCGGAAGCGCTCGTCTGGGAGTTGTCCTGTCCGTTGCCCGCCATATCCTGGCGGAGCTGCACCAGAAAAATGTCATAATCGCCTGCGCTGCTCAGGTTATGCACGCCCGGGCCAGGATCGAAGTCGCCGCAGCCGGAAAGCGCGCCGGTCGCGTAGATGTTCCCCGCTCCGTCAAGGGCGATAGCTTGACCAAAATCCGTGCCGTGGCTGCCAAGATAAGTTGAGTAGGCCAGCATGGCCCCAGACGGACTGAGTTTCGCCACGAAAGCGTCGGAGCTCCCTTGATTGGTGGAACCATTCGTGACAGGAAAGTCGGCGGATTCCGTCTCACCGATGATGTAAGCGTTACCAGAGCCGTCTACCGCCACTCTGTGGGCCGAGTCAATACCGCTGCCGCCGAGATACGTGGAATAGACCAGTGCCGATCCAGTCGGATCGATTTTCGATACATAAACGTCGGATCCCCCACCGGCGAAGGCCGGTTGATAGGCATTCACGGTCGGATAGTCCAGCGAATTACCGCCACCAACCACATAGGCATTGCCCGCGGCATCCACCGCGATACCCTGAAGGCCCTCCCCCACGGGGTCACTCCCCCCCAGGAAGGTCGAGTAAATCAAAGCGGACCCCATCGCATTGAACTTCGCCACGAATCCATCCGCACTTCCTTTCATTGTGGGTTGCAGAGCATTCACGGTGGGGAAGTCCCCGGAACGGGTGTCCCCGACGACAAAGGCGTTGCCCTCGGCATCCACTGCGACGCTGGAGACGACGTCGTTGCCTCCGCGGCCGAGATAGGTCGAGTAAACCAGTGCGTTGCCCGATGGCGACAATTTAGTCAGAAAAGCATCCGTGGCTCCGCCCGCAAACGAACTCTGGAAAGCTTCGGCCGTCGGGAAGTTGCTGGAGTCGGTGTTGCCAGTGACATAGGCGGCGCCGCTCGCGTCCACGGCGATGCCCCTGATGACTTCATTGCTCCCATTGCCGCCCAGATAGGTCGAGTAAATCAGGGACCCAAGAGAATCCAGTTTTGCCACAAACCCATCAATTCCGCCACCGCTGGCCGCCTGAAGAGGACTGCTGGTCGGGAAATCTGCGGAAGCAGTATTGCCTCCCAGGTAGACGTTACCAGTGGGATCCACAGAAACGGCGGTCCCAAAATCGTAGCCCGTGCCCCCCAAGCTGATGGCCCACACGAGCGCGCCGCCGCTGGTGTATTTCGCCACGAAAGCGTCGGTGCTTCCCGCCGTGCTCGTCAAAGTCATCGTGCCAGGACCAGGATCGAAGTCGACAGAATCGGTAAAGCCCCCCGTGACCAGAACGTTGCCTGCCCCATCCGTGGTCACGGCGTACGGGAAGTCACTTCCAGTGGATCCGATTCCCAAGGCAAATCCGAGTTCTATCCGCGAACCACCGTCGTACCGCGCCAGGGCGAAATCATAATTGCTGCCGTTGAAGGCGTACCCGGCCGCGACGATGTTGCCGTTGCCGTCGATGGCCAACGCGCGGCCAAAGTCATTCCCAGAACCGAAGTCGGTCAGGACCTTGCCGCCGCTGCCGAAGGTGGCGTCCAGGCTGCCGTCCTCATTGAAACGGGCCAGGGCGAAGTCGGCGTTGCTGCCGTTGTTGGCGTCGCCGCAGACGACGATCCTGCCGTTGTCGTCGATGGCCAAGGCCAAGGCCTGGTCATCCGCGGAGCCGAAGTCAGTGGTGACTTTGCCGTCTCTCCCAAACGTTGGGTCCAAATCCCCAGCCGGCGTGAAGCGTGCGAGGGCAAAATTGGCGAAGGGAGCGACTTGATTGGCATTGTTGGACGTTCCGGCGACCACAATACTGCCATCATCCTGAAGTACCACGGCCAAAGCCGTGTCGTTGCTTCCCGACCCGAAACTTGTGCTGGCCACTCCGGCGGCACCGAAAGTCGTATCAAGCGTTCCATCGGGATTGAACAAGGCAACGGCAAAATCCGGCTCGGGCGATCCATCATTGTTTTGGTTGACAACCTGTCCAACAACCACAATTCTCTCATCAAGTTGAACGGTTACCCCATAGGCAATGCTGTTCAATCCGTCAGCGAAGTCCTCTACGACCACTCCGTGGTCCCCAAAACTGTCATCTAGGCTCCCGTCTGCATTGAATCGTACCAGGCCAAAGTTAAGGTAAACACCGTTGTCGAAATACCCAACGACCACAAATTTCCCGTCTCCTTGTTGGGCAACTCCTGTGACCTTCCCTCCGGCGCCAGTAAACTGTGTGCTGGCCGTTCCGTCACCGTCAAAGGTCAAATCCAAGGATCCGTCGACGTTATAACGAGCCAAGGCAAAGTTCCCGGTGTTCCCGTCATTCGTAGTACCGGCAACCACGATTCGCCCGTCGTGTTGCACTATCACTCCCGCAGCAACGTCCTGAGTATTTGATCCGAATGTCGTGGTGACGAGGCCGTCTTCGTCAAAGGTCTTATCCAGGCTTCCGTCGGGGTTGTAGCGCGCCAAGGCAAAGTCGTAGTCGCTGCCATTGAAGGACTGGCCGGCGGCGACGATCCTGCCGTTGGCGTCGATGGCCACGGCAAGAGCCAGGTCATCCGCGGAACCGAAGTCGGTCGTGACCTTGCCGTCGCCGCCGAAGGTGGGATCGAGAGCGAACAAGGCAGGCGCGGTCCGATTTTCCAGCAGCTCAATAACGGGTTTGAACCATCTTCGTCGATGAGGACTGGCATGAGCTTTCGTTTTTCTTGCCTTTCTTGCCTTGGGACGAGAAAAAACACGCCACCCGTTCAGCGCCATGGTGCCACTCCTTCTTTGGTAGGACAGACTCCGCGCCTAAAGAATCGGCTCGCAAACACCCGGGCGACGACGGTGGTGCGTCACGGTTTTAAAACCATCTTCCGGAAGGCCACAAAATCCTTGGTCGCTAGACCATGGTACCGCCCAATCCGGACGAAGACTGATAAATAAAGGTCGCCATAGTGCAACTTCCTTCCAGTCCATTTTTCTTTAATGCGGAGGACATGATAGCCCAAGTCGGTTAATAACTCCAAGAAAAGTTGCAGCTCAGAGATTGGCCCCAAGATATACCCGCGTGCATTGGGGCTTCGAAGAATCGCCTCCAAGAAGAAGAGAGGGGAGACACCGAATTGCCTGGCACACATGGATTCAAAGTCCTTGGGCCAATCACCAGTCGACGGGATAACGGGAATCGCCATGATTGGTTTACCCCTTTTTCTCGTCGCTCGGCATGTGTTCGACCTGGTTCCTTGGCTGGCCACCACGGCCCGGTGCGCAGCGTAGCCTTTTCGCCCATGGCCAACAGACCGCGCTGTCCGGCGGCGACGACGGCACCGTGCGCATGACGAACTTGCCGGTGCCGCTGTAAACCACGGCCAGGTGATCACGGGTAAAAAGCGTCAGCTCCGCTTTTTCTGCGGCCGGGTCGGCGGCGGGGTCTTGGCCGTTGTCATCGTCGTCGGTTTGATTGTGGTATTGGTGTTTAAGGGACAGGA
>CAZFGM010000718.1:0-3743 GCA_964518515.1 uncultured Alcaligenaceae bacterium
CTTAACTCCTCGGCGGGGGATTGTCAAGCATAATACCCATGTCCGAGTTCACCCGAGTGCAGGACACGCTTTGCACCGCAAATCGCTTTGCGGTTTTGATAATTCCGGAGGTCGTTGTGGCCCAAGCATTTACGACGATGGGCTAGCGGGACTCTTGCAAACCTTGCATACAAAATAGTTCCCATCATTCGCCGTAAGTCCTTGAGCAGCAAAAAATGGGTCTGCAAAGCGTGTCCTGCACTCAGTTCACCCACCTCCTGAACGCCATCGAAGCCGGCGATCCGCAGGCCGCCGCTCAGCTATTGCCGCTGGTCTACGACGAATTGCGGCAGCTCGCGGCCCGGAAGTTAGCCAGGGAAAAACCCGGCCAGACACTTGACGCTACGGCGCTCGTTCATGAGGCCTATCTACGTTTGGCAGGCACGGACGACCCACCGCGCTATTCGGATCGTATCCACTTCTACGTCGCCGCGGCCGAGGCGATGCGCCGCATCCTCATCGACAACGCCCGCAAGAAGAAAAGCGAAAAACGCAGCGCATCGAATGGCATGACAACATCGAAGCGCCGGTAAAACCGACGGACGATCTGCTCGCCATCGACGAGGCGCTGACCCAGTTGGCGGCAGAAGACGCGGATTCCGCAAAGCTCGTCGAGCTGCGTTTCTACGCAGGCCTGTCGGTCGATGAAGCCGCCGACGTGATGGGCCTGGCCCGCGCCACCGCCTACCGCACCTGGAACTACGCCAAGGCTAGCTCCGAGCGAAACTCAGTGAGTCGGAACCAAATTGATGGAGTGAGTTTTCGGACGGAGGATTTATGCCGCAACGCCGAGATGCTCCGTGAGGCGTTTGAGAGCTTGGTCCATCCAATCGTGGCCGATAACGTCATCCTAACTCGCCACCGCACCAAGCTGGACCGTCTCTGCGTCGCGGCTTTGCAACGCAATTGTAGGTCGGCCTTTCCAGGCCGACGTCCCTTGCCCAGATTCATTGAGCTTGGGCGGTTCAGGTCGGGCTGGAAAGCCCGACCTACTAATTCGTTGCAAAGCCCTGCGTCGCCGTGAACCAGGCCCGATCAAGTGCCGTCGCGGAATTGATCGGTTACGGGCGGGGCGCGGCACCTACCCCGCATTTCTCACCAAATGTAGCACGGATTTCCCAATCCGTTTCGCAGCCACGGATTAGGAAATCCGTGCTACTTGCATGGTGCCTAGCCACGAGATGGGTGAGAAATGCCGGCTACCAGCGGTCTTATGGGGGAAGGGGCCTCTCCCGAGTCGGGCATCACGGTTCCGGATGAACCTCGATCATGGCTTCGGCGAAGACCGGCTGGCCCTGGTGCATCAGCGTGGCCCGAACGATCAGCGGCATGTTGAAGGGACCGGCCAGCTTGGCCTGGGCCTGGATCGGCAACAGGCCGCGGTCCTGACCGGCGGCAATGCGCGCCGGCGCCGCTTTGAGGCCCCGGATGTGGGCCGGGACGATCAGTTCCAACTGGACGGGGCCGTGCAAGCCCTGCGCCCGTTGAATTCGGACCGGCAGCGAAACTTCCTGGCCGGGGCGGAGGGTGAGCGAGGTCCGCTCCAACTCGAGGCCCAGCTTGCCGGGCCCGACCACGGCGACCAGTTGCTCGTTCTGATTCACCGAGCTGAAACTGACGCGGTGCTCGCTGCCGTCGGAGTCCTTGATGACGCCCACGCCCATGACGCACGTCCGGCTGGTCCGGCCGGTTTCCATCCACGGCGGCAGGGTGGCGGCATAGGTGAAGTCATTGACGCCCGCCGGAATGATGATGGTGGGGCCGGTGACGCCCTGGAGGTGGCGGGCCTGGCGGTCGGTCAGGCTGACTTCGATGGGCCCGTCGAAGCCGCCGCGCTCGATTTTATATTTGCGTTTGTGGATGGTGCCGCGTGGGGCGAAGCCCATGTCGTATTCGCCCTTGATTTGAAACGGCGTCGGCAGGGCCACCGCCAGCAGGACCGAATCCAGCTCGCGCTCGCCGCGCGGTGCTTTCAACTTGGGGGACCGGGTTGCCGATAGACCCGCGATGGTCGCTGTACCTTGAATGGTAAGGCGCGACGAAAGGATGCGCGCGGTGTTGTCGGCTTTCAATGTCAGGTCAACGGCCGTTTGCCCGGCGGCCAGAGTGGTGCCGGCGAGGGTGACGCCGGGAGGTAAGCCGGTGACCGTCAGCGTGATGGGTTCCTTAAAACCGCTCAGCCGGTCGGCCAGGATTTTCAGCTTGGCCTCGCCTTTGCGCGGCACGGTGACGGCGTCAACGGCCAGCCACAAGCGGAAATCGGCCGGGGCGGGACGGTCCACGCGCAGCCGGTAGGCGAAGGTGGGACCGCCGCGCGAGCGAAAGCGATCCTGCACCTGGACGGTGTAGTTGCCGTCGGCCGGGACGGTGAAGTTCAGGATGGGATCGATTTGTCCCGGTCCCGCTTCCGCGCGGGCCAATTCTTTGCCGGCAGAATCCAGAAGGCGAATAACGCCGTCCAAAGGCGAGCCCAGCCGGCCGGCGCGCAAGTCGAACTCGAAGCGGTCACCTTTTTTGCCCGCCCAGGTCCAGGAATCTATCTCCCCGGGTTTGGCGATCCGGCCGTTGCAAACGGCGGGCAAGGCGAGTGGATTTGCCCGGCCGGGGCCATCCTGGCTTTCCAGATACTCCGGTAAGTCATCTGCATCAAGAAGGATCGCGTTTGTCTTCTTGGCACCAAGATCAAGGTGCAGGGGATAAACCAGGTGGCCGGTACTGAGTATCGAGTATTGCGTGCTTTTTTCCGGGAGGGTGACAGCCACGGAGGAGGGAACCGCCTGGCCCAGCAAGTTCAGCGAAACCTTACTCCCCCGCCTTCCCCCCAGCGGAAAAAAGGAATCAACATACGGCTCGGCGGTGATGGTCAACCGATAGACAAAGGCCTGGCCTCCCTGAGACCGCGTGTCCTGAATGCGAACCTGGTATTCTCCGTCTTCTGGAGCCGTGAAACGAACCACCGGATCAGGTCCGAACGCATCCTCGTTTTCGGCGATGCGCCGGCCGCGCGAATCCAGGATTTCCAGCCGCGCGTCCAGGGGCGAGCCCAGGCGGGCCGCGTGGACTTCACAGCGGACGGTTTGCCCCTTCTTGGCCTTGACTGCCCACAGATCGACGTCTTCGCGCGGGAAAATCCGGCCGTTGATGGTCACCGGCAAGGTCACCGGGACCGCCACCGGATCGCCGTCGATTTCCTCCTCGACGACTTCGGGCAAATCGCCGACCACGAACTTCATGGCGGGAGTGCAGCCTTGCGAGGTCCATAGCCGCCAATGGCGCATTCCCAGCGGCGCGTCCTTGGCAATCGCCACCTGGCCGGCCATGTCCTTGGGATAATCCTCCGCTTGTTGCGAGGCGGGCAAGGGCAAGAGCGGGCCTTCGAACCAGATGGTGGGGATGCGCTTGAGCGGGCTCGTGGCCTTGGTCCCCGGCCCGAGCATCTCGAAGCCGCAGCTCTGGTGCAAAAACAAACCGCCCACGCGGACCGCGACGGTTTGGCCGCGCTGCCCGCCGGGGGGAAAGATGTACGAGGCCGCGGGCGGATTGGACCAGACCGGGGCGCTTCCCAGCAAAACAACAGCCAAGGCAAGATGAAGTTTCATGAAAGGAACCCAGGTAGGGGCGGGCGGGTCATTTCAACCAGTTATATACTGTAAAGCCCAGGAGAAATAACGCAAGAAAAATGAGGAAACCGGTCGCCCAGGAAT
>CAZFGM010000719.1:0-3738 GCA_964518515.1 uncultured Alcaligenaceae bacterium
CCGGGCAGGGTCCCGGAAGAAGCGTAGATCCTTTGCCGGTCGCCTTACGGCCGCATGGTCATGTCGCGTGTCAACGACTGCCGGGCTTCCGGCGTCGCCGCGCACAGGTGCAAGTGGTCCTTGTCGATGTACACCACTTCGACCCGCCGCCGCTTGCACAAGAACGGGAACGGATAGCTTGATTCGACGGTTTCGCTGTAATACACGGTGCATTTCCAGTGGCAGTGGTGGAGCTGGGCCGGGCCGATGAGCGGAAAAAAGCGCGGCGGGTCGATGACGTCGGCCAGCTTCTCGACGGTGAATTCGACGTCGTCGCGGAATTCTTCGTAGATGTAGGGAATGCCGCGGGTGGGCCGCGGCAAGGCCCGCATGATGGCCTGCCGGTCGGGCGGGTCTTCGCAGATCGGGCGATAGCCGGGCGGGATCGGCGCCAAGATCGACGCGTAGTTCTCGTTGGCCAGGCAGACCTTTTCATTCATGCGTTCGTACATCCACGGTTGCACGGGGATCGGCGTCAAAAATCCCATGCCGACCGGACTGCACCCGGCCAGAAGGGCCGGTAGACACCACACCCCCATCCGCCAGCGTTTGCCCAGCCCGTTCATGCTTCCACCCCCGTTTCCCAAATTGTCCCGGCCGCCAAAATCCACGGTCTGTCCGCGGCTTTGTTCGGGTATGGGACAAGGATCGGCCGGAACCGGGGGAAACTTTAACGGTTGTGCCAGAAAAACCAAGGGTGCGGGTGGGGGGCAACGGCCGGCGAGTGGTGTTTGGTGAGTGGTGAGATGTTGAGTGTCCACGCTGCCAATTGCGGCTTTTCGGAGAGTGGTCCGGGTGGTATGATTCAAACGACAAAGGATTGTCGGTCAGCGCGGATTGGAGAACCTTTCCGGGTTACCTGATCAGAGAAGCTTCATGACGGCACCGAGAACGCCGAAACTCGTGATAGACCAAGCGATCCGTGAGAACCGCTGGCCTGAATTCCTCTGTTACGGATTTGGCATATTGTTCGTGGTGGCCGGTGTTTTTTCACTCATTTGAGGCGCGGTGGCGGGAAATGGCGTCGTTTCCGTCGCTGGTACAGTGGCCAGTGTTTTCTTTTACCCGGCGATGGCGGCGGCTCGGTCGATCCGAGAGGACAACATGGCGATCCGATTATTAGAGATCGCTCTTGATAAGGCAAGCAGCGCGGACGAGGCCGCAAAAGCCCTCAGCGATGCTTTCCTGCGCTTGTTCGTAGAGAGGAAACTCAAATGAAACTCTGGCAATGGTTTACTGCCCTCAAGCCCCGACGTACCTTCGAGGCCGTGGTGCGCGAGCTCGTCGCGGGCCTACGGGACGGCAGCATTGTTTTGGTGAAGTCCGAACAGGCTGGCGCGATGGGGATTGGTCTTCCAAATAGCGCCAGAATCGTTGGCAAACGAGCTATTGAACCCGCCCGAATCAATACTTTCGTGATTTGGGAAACGGATGGTGTCAAACCCACGGCAACGACCGCCACTGAGAAACTACATGCTAATGCGGTTGAATACAAAGCATGTGCGTAGAGGACGCTGACCTGTCGGGCGGCCATGACCTGGAACTCGCTCTGCTGTGACGGTAGCAAGGACTCGAGACGGAGACGTGCTATGCCGTTGGAGTTTCAACTTGGCGAGAGAGTTTGCGGTATTTCGATGAATTCCGCCTCCGTTGGTGAGGAGGTACAGATTCTCACGCAAGAACTGATTGGGCCAACGGAACCACATCTCCTTGAGCGTCTTGAGGAACTTCAGCGTGCAGTGTTCGCCAAAATTCCAGGCCTTCCACTGCCGTCGAGCATCGACCACGTGCTTTTGGTAATCCGGCCGGACCTGACCGGCACAGCTTACGTTAATGAGCTACGGATTCAAGTGATGGTGCGGGTGAACCGCGACGTGGAAGCGGGAACTCCGGTATATCGCTCAGACATCACCGACGTATCCTCTGTCGATCTTGGCGTGCAGGTACCCCCGGATAATGGGGTCATATTGGTCCGTTCAGCAGGCTGGAGGCGATCCCTGTTCTTTGACCTTGGGCCGCTTCTCCCTGAGCATGGGCCACGGGTTTTTCCGCTGGAGAAAGCACTTGCGCAGCAGGAATTACTCTTGCTCGGACTGATCCAGCCGCACGCTACTGCTGCGGACTGCGCGACACAGTAGGCATCAATCGATCTCCAGCATCTTGTTGTCTTTTTCCTTTTCTTCCAGGAACTGTTGTAAGGTTCTGACCTGAACAACATTGGACTTGGCACTGTTTTCGACGACAAAAGGTTCTGCGAGGGAACTGTATTGCAAGGCTCCCGAAAATTGGTTTTTCACTTGTTTGATGTTAACCAGGTTAAGGTAGCCCTCCTCCGATAATTTTAGCACCTTCTCGATATACTTCCGCGATTGATCTCTTACTTCTTTTTCCGAATCGCTTATGAACACGTTTTGATTCCGGAAAATCACCACTTTGTCATTCTTGACAACGGCGATTTCGAAACTCGAAACTGGCACCGTCCCCTCGTCGTATGTTAAAGAAATTGGCCTCCAAACAATTGTTTGGTCGCTATTGAATTCAACCCACTTCATTTTGGCCAAGCTGGCCTTGTTGTCAGTGAGAGAGATGTCAGCCCTATCTTTTTTCCCTGCCTGTCTAAAGTAACAGGGCAGATTGATCTTAAGTTGGAATTCTGCCGAACCTCCTCCCGTATCAGTGGTGGGGTCCACGGCGTCGAAAAGTTCTGGCACGGGCCGAGAAATGAAGACCGGCGTGTCAAACCGGCTGACCAATTTTTCCCGAACCTTTTCGTGTTCTTCTGGTGTCGGTCCTACCTTGATAAGGAAAGCCGACCGGTCGCCAATAAGGTTGAGACTGTCTTGTAACGAAGCGTACTCCACGATGGCATTTTTTAGCGAAATCAGGAGGTCACGGGCTTGTTGGTCTTTTCCCATTCCAACGAAATTAATCAGCCTCTCCAACCCGCTCGGTTGCAAGAGGGAGGAATATCTAATTCCCTTTTGGTGTGGGAAAGAGAAAATTCCGCCCCGTTGGATGATGCCAGGAAGGCCTTTGTCTGGCTCGCTCGAAATGAAACCCTTGAAACCAACATTTTTCTCGCGAGCAAGTTGGTCGATCAAAGAGATCAATTCCTTGGGTTTTTCAAGGGCCGCGATTACCTGCTTTAGTTTTTCCGGAAGCATTTTCCCCTGAATTGAAGAGGCCCGCCGAATCTCTTGTATGCGATCAGGGAAAAATTCCTTGAGCGTCGCATGAACCTTCTCACTAATTGTTCCTTCGGAGGGAAAAACAACGCAATAGGAGGAAAAAAATACGTTGCCAATTTTTATGGGAGGTTCCTTGACAATTTCTTCGTCCGCGGGCGCATTGGCCTTGGTATCTTTGGCGGCGGCGAACGGGCCCCACTTGAGGAGGACCGGGAGCATAAGCAAGGCCAAGTTTAGCAGCAGGGAGAGTAATAGCAGCTTTCGGCCCAGGCGCGACGGAGAGGGTTTGGAATTTTGGACCTCAACCACCTCCAGGTCCTCCGGTCCCAGGATTGTGGACGGATTGTCCACTGCGTCCACGGGCGGAACATTGTCTCCAATTTCTATGCCGAAATCTTCAAGCCAGTTCTGAAACGCCTGATTGTCCGCAGGCGCTTTCTCGAAAGCCTCTAGCACAATCGGGTGTAGTCGCCGTGGCATCGAAGGTTTTCGGGAAAAATCGCTGCTGAAC
>CAZFGM010000720.1:0-3732 GCA_964518515.1 uncultured Alcaligenaceae bacterium
TTGGGACGCGGCCATCAAGCCAAACGATCGCTTGAATCCGGGCGGTGATTTTTAAACGAATAAACTTTGCGTGATCTCTCCGCTTGTGGCTTAGGCGATTCTCGCTAAACCGCAAGCGGTTTTTTTTGTTGAGCCCTTCCCTGTATCCCAATTTTTCCTTTTTTTCTTGACAGCATGAGAAAATGAATTATTTTTTAATCAGAAGAAAAGGCATGAACAAAAGTTTATACCATCATTTCCGGAGAAACTGTCATGTCCTACTTCCGCCGCATCTGGAAACCGCGAGCCTTTACCCTTATCGAGTTGCTCGTGGTGATCGCCATCATCGCGATTTTGATCGCCTTGCTGGTCCCGGCCGTCCAGGTGGTGCGCATTGCCGCCGCCCGCACCCAGGCGCAAAACAACTTGAGCCAGCTCATCAAGGCCATCCACGCTTGCGATGAAGCGCAAAAGCACATTCCCCCGGCCGCGGGTCATTTCCCCAGCTCGCGCGACGCCGTTGTCGGCAACCCTTATACTTTTGGAACCCTTCAATTTCACCTGCTGCCTTACGTCGAACAAAACCCTCTGCACGATAAGAATAAGATAGCGATTTGGGTGTGGACCGGGTGGGGGTCCAATGCGTGGATCTGGGGCGTGGAAAACAACTCCTTTCACCTGCAAGGCGAGCAAACGATCCTCCCGGTCTACAAAAATCCCCTGGATGCGACCGCGCCTCCCACCGGCCTGTGGAATAATTATCCCGCCACCAGCTTCCGGTCCAATCGCCATCTCTTTGGCGACCGGGATGGCGGGCCCGGCACCTTACAAGCGGCTTGCGTGGACGGCACCTCGAACATTATCGGCTTCATGGAGGCGTATCACGAATGCGCCGGCTATTTTAATACTTGGAACCATGACGACCATGGCTTAGACAGTCCTTGGACGCCGACCGCCCCCAGCCGCCAATCGTTTTTTTTAGGCTGGAACAGTTGGAGTCAAACCTGGAATAACCCTGGACCCAACTGGGGAGAACAATGGTCGGGAAAGTTTCAGCATATGCCGATCCCCTCCGCCTGCGACCCGTGGAAATACGCGGGCCAGAGCATGTCCAATCCCGGCATTAGCGTGGGCTTGATGGACGGCTCGGTGCGCACCATCGCCCCGACGGTTTCCGATGCCTCCTGGGATGCGGCCATCAAGCCAAACGATCGCTTGAATCCGGGCGGTGATTTTTAATAGGGGAAAAGAAAGGGGTCGGGAGTCAAATACTAAGGTCGAGTAGTGTTTCCCCCCCCACGCGGCCGACGAGGGCTTCCACCCTTGGTGCCGCGGCTTTGGCGGTTTCCCGGTCCTTGACCGTTTCCAGAATGCCGGCCAGATCATTGGTGAGGGCGATCTCGTCGCGCTGTAATTTTTCCACCGAAGGGCCGGACAAGAGCACAATGTGCGGGCGGTCATCAAGATCGTCCTCCTCTCTGGCTCGGCGGCGCGGGCGTTCCTCGAACTCATCCTCCTCTTCTCTGGCTCGGCGGCGCGGGCGTTCCTCCTCGTCGTCCGGTTCGGGTCGGCGGCGGCGCGGCCGATCATCATCAGCCATGGTGGACTCCTCTCTTGGTAGGACGGTTTTGCAAACCGTCCTGGGGTCGCGGGGACGGTTTACAAAATCTTCCTCGGCTTCGAGGTTTTCCGATTGTCCCTGGATAAGGGGCCTTTGTCAATCACTGCTGAATAATACGACGCCAGGGGTTTTAACCAAGATGCCGGGAATGCCAAAAAAAGCGGGCGCGGAAAAACCCAGAAAAATCAATCAGGGTGTTGCCGAGGTTCCGGCGGTGTGTTCCAATGAGGTAAAGTTTAACGATTCCGGCCTTTGGGGTTGCCGCCTCTTTGCTGCGGGCCGGAAGAGGAACAGGAGAAGCCATGGGATGCGACATGGTGGTGGCCTTGGGATCGGCCACCGCGACGGGCAGCACGGTTTTCGCCAGCAATTATCATGGCCCGCTGCGCCAGCGCCTGACCGTGCGCCGCGAAGTGGGCAAAGCCCACTCGCCCGGGGAAACCGTTTCCTTGCCCGCGATTTCCTTGCCGCAAGCCCGGCAGACCTACACGGTCCTGGCCTGGCAAGAACCCCAGACCTGGGGATATCATCACGGCGTCAATGAACATCACGTCGCCGCCGGCTGTGCCGCCTGGCAAAGCCTGCTGGGCCAGGCCCACGCCCCCCTGACCGGGCCGGACCTGGTTCGCCTGGCCCTGGAACGCAGCCGCACCGCTCGCCAAGCCCTGGAACTGGTGACCGACCTGGTAACGCGGCACGGCCAAACCGGAAGCGGCCCGCGCGACAATGTTTTCCTCTTGGCCGATGGCCAGGAAGCCTATGTGCTGGAGGCAGCCGGCCCCTACTGGGCCTGGATCGAATGCCGCGAGGTGCGGGCGGTCAGTGACGTGGGACTGGTGCGGCAAGATTGGCAGCGCCTGTCGCCGGGTTTGGCCGAACATGCCATTGCCCAGGGGTGGTGGCCCGACGACGGCACCAAGCTGGATTTTTCCAGCCTCTGCCAGGAACCCTTGGGTCAGGCCTCGGCCCTCCGGCGCTGGGGCCGCGCCTCTTTTTTACTCGAACAACAGAACGGCCACATTGACCTGGCTTTTGTCCGCCGGCTTTTGAGCGATCACTACGAGGGCACGCATTTCGAGGTCGATCCGAGCAAACCCGGCGCCGGCCCGAAGCCGCTGTGCCGCCACGCCACGCCCGACGATGCCCTCGGCACCACGGCCAGTTTTCTGACCTCCCTGTCCGCCGATTCGCAAGTGGTGCCCATGGTCTGGTGCACTTTTGGGCCCCCCTGCCTGAGCGTCTTCCTGCCGATTTTCCTGGACGGCCAGCTTCCTGAAGGGTACCGCCGGGAAGGGACGTGGAACCCCTACCGTCTCACCGACCTGCTGGCCGAGCAAGCGCAGCGCTGGGGGAGTTGGCGCAAGGCCCTGGCCCAATTGCAGGCCCGCCTGGATCAGGAGACCGAAGACTTTCTGACCGAAGCCACCGCTTTGAAAAAGCGCGACGACCACGATACCCTGCACCGGCAAACCACCTTGTTCATGCAGAACCACCTGGAACAGCTGGAGGCGGCCTATCACCGCCTGTACCTGCCGGCCCCGCGGCGGCCGGTGTACAGCCCGGTGGCAAGGTAGCGTGAGAGCGCGGAGAGTGGAGCGCGCAGCGAAGATCGTCAGGGGCTACCTTTCGCGCTCACTTGCTCAGGAAACTCCGATGGGCTGGTCACGAAGAAAGCGATTGGCTCGAAACATCCTGGCTAGTCCACACCCCGGAATGCATGTACTTTGTCCGGTATGCGAAGGGCCGATACCTGATTTATTAGGAGAGCTTACGGATGAACCTGGAGCTATAGATGCAGGCAAGAGGGCGACAACCTGTTACTATTGCGGCGTCCCATTAATCTTTCGGGGTTTCGGTTCGTTGCACATCAGATTCGGATCCCGATTTGGATTTTTGGCCTCGTCTGCCAAAGCCTTTTCCATCCCCGCTACCCAAACATCAACTCCTGGGGGACCCCCAAACTTGATGTCCCTCTTCCGAGCTGTTCTTTTGGCGGGAGGCGGATCAGAAGGACCACATGGTATGAACCAACAGATACTCAACAAACTAACCCATGAGGAAGAGATCTTCATCCAAGCCTTGCTTTGGGAAGAAGGTCATCTGGTGAAAGGACCTGCAACCAAGATCGCTGA
>CAZFGM010000721.1:0-3719 GCA_964518515.1 uncultured Alcaligenaceae bacterium
CAAGCCCCGTGAACGGGGCTGACCCTCAAACATTGGAAAAAGCGCAATGGTATTGATTCAATATTTGAAATCTGAAATACCAAAAAAGTTATCGCCTTTCGATTTATTCCAGCCGCCCAAAGCTAATCCCCTCCAGGAATTTCCAAACATATTTGGCAAACACATCGGTTTCCAGATTGACCGAAGCCCCGGTTTGCTTGAAGCCGAGAGTGGTCAGGGCCAAGGTGTGAGGAATCAGAGCGACGCTGAAGGCCGTGGCGGCGACGTCTACCAGGGTCAGGCTGACCCCGTCCACGGCGACCGACCCTTTGCGGACCATCTGCCGGGCGAGTTCGGCGGGACAGTCGATCCACACCAGGTCCCAGTCCTGCTCCGGTTGGCGGCGAGCGATGTGGCCGACGCCGTCCACGTGGCCCTGAACGATATGGCCGCCGAGACGGTCTCCCAAGGCCAGGGCACGTTCGAGGTTGACCCGGTCGCCGGCGGCCAGCTCGCCCAGGTTGGTGCAGCGCAAGGTTTCCGGGCCCACCTGAAAGCGAAAAGTCTCGGCCTCACACGCGACCACGGTCAGGCAGACGCCGTTGACGGCCACGCTGTCTCCCAGGGCCAACTCCGGCCCCAGGCGCGGCTCCGCCACCACCAGCGCCTGGCCGGTCCCTTCCGGGGCAACCTGGCGAACGGCGCCCAGGGCTTCGACGAGACCCGTAAACATAGAAAATAAAAAATTCAAAATAAAAAATACGAAACAAATTCGAAATAGCAAATTCAAAGGAGTTTTGCCCGAGCCCAGTATATCAGCGTCTTGGGGGAGCAGGTGCTCGTCTGAATCGCTCAGGATTCCGGCGGTAGAAGATTTCCTTCCATCAGCCAAACCGGGATGAGCTCGACGACCACCACTTCTTGGTTGGCCACTTCCTTGAGCTCGAGAATCGACTTGAGGTAGCGGAAAAAGGTCTTCGCCGTTTCATCTTGAATGGTATAGATGACGAGCAACATGTGTCGGTCAACGATCGGCTCGCGCGCCCCCTGCGGCAGCCAGGAGCCCTGCCAGGGCGGCATACCTTCCACGGTGTTCGCCGAGAAGCCTTCAAACCGTTGGTAGAACAGATTGGCAAGCAAATCGACATGCTCCCCAGTGAAGATCGGTTTCCCCTTGGAAAGCATTGGCAAGTAAATGGTAAAGCGATAGGCATAACCCTCAAGAGTTGGCCGGAGGTCTCCGGGTGGCTGGGACTGAAGGAGGTTGAGCAGTTCCTTCAACCTTGCCGTCGAAGTTCGCTTTTTGGGCACGGCTCCGAACCTTTCTCGCCTTCGGCTTCACTACACCAGCGTGGAGGAGTGCTTGGTACTGGGCGTTGGTCACGACCAAAGTTCGCCTTTCCAGCGGCCCGCGACCCTGGAAAGGGCCGCCCACTTCAATCAATACATCCAACGCTTTGCGTTGCTGTTTATCGCTTTTAATCTCAATCACAGGCATTGTAAAGTCTCTCACTTCCGACCAGGACCCACATTTTCTTTTAGCAAGTATTATGGGCGGCCGCGCGTTTATTCGCAAGGGGAGAGAGCACCACATTATCGTGGCGCCTTCTGGGAACAGCTACTCCTTAAGCCTTGCTGCCCCTGGGCTTTTTTTGCTGTGACCGGGCGCCTTCCCCGTTGCTTTGACCACCCCAGCCTGGACGAGTGCCTGGTACTGAGCGTTCGTCACCACCAAAAAAGGTTTTTCAGCCGGGCCGCGGCCCTGAAAGGGGCCGCCACTTCGATTAGCACATCGAGTGCCTTTCGGAACTGTTTATCACTGTGAATCTCAATCGCAGGCATGGAAATCTCCTGGCGTTCTGGTTGGACCGGGTGGTGACGGGCATAACACCTTGCGTTATCTTTTATTGCGGCCGGATGTCGTCCAGGCGCGGCGCGGGCACCTTTTTGATGCTCTGCAAGATTAGAAAGCGCACCGGAACTCCCAAGGCGTAAATCCAGAACAGCAGCACCAAAGCCAGTTCCCGAATCAGGAGAATGATAAACGCCACCAGGAGAACCTGGATGAGATGGCCGACGTGCTTGCGGCCGCGCAACACCTGCTTGGCGACGTGGGGGTACGGCACGAGGGAGACCATGAGCAGAGCCACCATTAAAGCGCCCACCGGGGCCATGACCTCGACGAGGCGATCTACGAACTGGTAAACGGTAGCTTCATCGACATCCTGCCAGTATTGGGCCAGTTTTTTGGGCAATTCTCCGCGGAGAATGGCCAGCGAGGCCAGGCAGCCGGCCGCCGCCGGGGACGGCAATCCGCGAAAGCGCTTATGACCGGCCGGATCGGGGGTATTGTCCACATTGAAGCGGGCCAGGCGGAGAAGGGCGCAAAGCATGTACAAGGTAGCGATGCCCAACAGGAGCTGGTGCAAGAGCGGGCGATCCCAGTTGGGGCCCATCTTGATAAGCAAAAAGGCCGGAGCCACGCCGAAGCTGACGGCGTCGCACAGGCTGTCCAGCTCGCCGCCGAACTTGCTGGCCGTTTTCGCCAGGCGGGCCACGTAGCCGTCCAAGAGGTCGAAGACCATGGCGGCCACGATCAGGTAGCCCGCCAGGGAAAACCACATGTCGTTGGCGTGGGTCCACTCGTTTGGGCCGATCTTGCTGGCGCAAGCGATGGCCGCGAACCCGCACACGCCGTTGCCCAAAGTCAACAGCGTCGGAACAATAGCTATTTTCTTCACGGTAGCCGAGCCCCTGGCACTGGTCAGGATTAATCGCTATTTAACATACCCTGCCCCAGGCGTTTATTCCAGAGGGAGCCTGAAAAAGACGGAAAAAGATGTCGCTCCAAGGGAGGTCTTCTCGGGCCGAAAGCCCAGGGACGGCCGTCCCTGGGCTTAACCTACTTGCCGTTCTTTTTCTTCTCGTAGCGCTGCACCGTCAGGGTGTAGGCCCCCGTTTCGCCGGGGTCAAAACTCGTGACCACGATGGCCAGGGTTTCATCCACTCGCGGCGTGTAATCGATCCGCGAAAGATTCTTGTTTCCGGGAACGACGTCGTCGTTCTGGACCAGCAGATTCTTTCCCGTGGCGTCCAGGAGAACGAGAAACGTATCGAACTCCTTGCTGCGCAGCTCCAGCGTGTACGGGCTGCCGCCGGCCAGCTTGACCAGGTGCGTTTTAAACAATCTACCTTTCAGGTTCTTGTCACCAGTCGTCAGTTTTTCCTGGATGACGACCGGCGCGCCGGCGCGGACGGCTTCGTGAACCTCGATCACATACGCACCGGTGTCAGCCGGCTTGAAGGACGTGACAACCAGCCGGTACTGCCCCTTGCCCGGCGGCGTGAACACGATGCGCGAGTCAAGCGTGTCCGGCGGCGTCACATCGTCGTTGAAGACTAGCGGCTTCTTGTCCGCGTCCTCGATGCGCAGAAAGGTGTCGAAGCTTCCCTTGAGGTCGATCCAATAGGGCTGGCCGGCTTCGAGCGAAACCGTGTGCACTTTGTGATAGCTCTTGCGCGTAAAGGGAAAGGTGTCGAGCGGGTCGTCCGCGGTCAGGCTGCCTTTCAGCACCTGAGGGATGGATGTCTTGGGCTCCCCGGTGGGGGAATCGAGCCGGGCGAGGTCTTGCTGGATGCCCTGATGCACGGAGCGATATTGCGCGTTTTTAGGATATTGTTGCACCAGACGGGCCTCCAGCTTCAAGGCATCTTGCAGCGCCTGCTTGGCCTCCGCTTTG
>CAZFGM010000722.1:0-3719 GCA_964518515.1 uncultured Alcaligenaceae bacterium
TGGAAAACCTGCCCGCCGAGGCCGCCCGCGACGGCGTGAAAGAGCTGGTCAAATGCTGCGCGATGGCCAGCGCCGAGGTCCGCAAGCCCGCTCTGCGGGCCCTGTTCAAGGTGGTCGAGCCCAAAGACGCCGACGACATGGCCGGTATCCGCGTCCTGCTCAACGATGCCGATAAGGAAGTCAAACTGAATTCCGCCTTCGTGCTGGCCAAGGCCGGCGATCGGGATGCCTTGCCGCTGTTGTGCGAGGCCCTGAAAATGAAAAAGCGCGGCGATGACGAGATTCGCCGGCAGGCGGCCTTCGGCCTGTCCCTGGTCGGCAAGGCCGCCGCCGCCGCCGTGCCCGATCTAATCGAAGCCCTGAACGATCCGGATGCCGAGGTGAAGCGCTACGCCGCCGTCGCCCTGGGCCGGGTCGGGGAAGGCGCGGCCCCGGCCATTTCCGCACTGGCCGGCCTCGTCGCCAATCGCCAGGCCCCAGAAAAGCTGCGCATCGAGGCCGCTACCGCCCTGTCCCAGATCGGCCCGGTCGGCGATGCCGTCAAGGAAGTCCCCAAGCTGGTCGGCGTCCTGGACGATCCGGGCGACGGCGCCGCCGTCCGCGAACGGGTCATCTGGGCCCTGCGCGTCCACAACGTCCAGTTGCGCAACCTGCCCGGCGTGCTTGCCGCCTTTGAGCGCATCCTGTCCGAAAAACGCCAGGCCGACGTCAAGATGCTGTATTTCGACAGCGCCTACATGCTCGGCATGTTGAAGGGCTCCGACGCGCCGGCCAAGACCCTCGACGTGCTCCGGGATTTTCTCAAGGACCCGACCACGCAAATCTTCGTCGGCCAGGCCGGCACGGGCAAAATCTCCGGCGTTGAGGCCTCGGCCGGCGACCGCAAGGTGTCCGAGACCGGCATGGGCGACGGCCGCATCATGGCCGTGCAGGCCCTGACCAAGATCGGCGCCCGCGTCGGCCAACACAAGGAAATCATGAAAGAACTCCAGGTCATCGCCGATAACAATAACCTCTGGTCGCGACTGCGCAACGAGGCGAAAACCCTGCTCAAGGAATTGAAATAAGGCGCCTGGCAAAGACCTGGGGCGTGATTGGGCAGTGCTCGGTGCCTGTGTGTAATTATGAGATTCTGACCCGTTTGTTCGTTTACAAGCCCAATTACCACAGTTGGTTTGGGAAAATAGCCTGGGTCTCAAATAGTTTTGAGACTTTGAGACCAAGCAGCAACGGGATTCTTTTGGGTCAATTACCACCCGTCCAGGCAGGTAGGTTAACTCCTGCCGCTCGCCTAACTTCTCGCCAGTTCTGCAAAGGCGATGCCTATGAAACTCCGCGAGGTTTTCCTTGCCGCCGTGCTGGGATGCTGGGCCGGTTCGACTTCGGGCCAGGAAGCCCGCTTTCTGAACAAATCCACCAATGAATGGCTGGTGGAATTAAACCATGCCGATCCGCTGGTGCGCGGCCAGGCCGCCTTTGCCCTGGGCAAGCTGGGCCAGGCGGCCCATGCCGCGGTGCCTCACCTCCAGCATCGCTTGCAAGTGGACAAGGAAGCCCGCGTCCGCGACGCCGCCGCCTTCGCCCTGGGAGAGATCGTCCGGGACAATCCCAAAGTTCCCCTGGATGCTAAACGGATCGCGCTCCTTATCAAAGTCTTGCGCGATCCTGCCCCGCTGGTGCGTCGCAGCGCCGCCTTTGCTTTGGGCTGTCATGGCCCGGCGGCGGCAGCAGCGCGCAAAGCTCTTGAAGCCGCCCTCAACGACGAGCAGGTGGCCGTCCGCCAGAACGCGGCCTGGGCTTTGGGCCGGCTGGCGACCGTGGCAGTCGTGCCGGCCCTGAAAAAGGCCCTGGGCGATCGCGATCTCTTGGTGCGCCGCGACGCCGCCGGGGCGCTGGACCAGCTTCCTCCCGAAGCGGTCCATGAGACCTTGCCGGAGCTGCTGCAATGTTGCGCGACCGATAACCCCGTGCTTCAACAAGCGGCCCTGCTCCTTCTCAGCAAAATCGTGAAGCCAAAAGATCCCGTGGCCAAGGTCATAGCTCCCTTGATGCAATCCGGCGAAAGTGAAGTGCGCTGCCTGGCCGCCCTGGTGCTGGCCAAGGCGGGAGAGGCGGTCCAGGCGTTGCCCTTGCTGCGGGAACTGCTGCGCTCGGGCGACAATCGCCAGCGGTACCCGGCGGTGGCCGCCCTGGCCGATTTAGGCCCGGAGGCCGCCCCCGCCGTGCCCGATCTGATCCGCGCCTTGACCGACGCCGACGACACGCTGCGCCGCCATGCGGCCCTGGCCCTGGGGAAAATCGGCGCCGCCGCCGAGCCGGCCATTCCCCACCTGGCCGAGCGGCTGGTCAACCCTCAGGAAAAGGTCGAGGTGCGGGTCGAGGCCGCCACCGCGCTTTCTCACATTGGCGCCAAACCGGCCGCCGAAAAGATCATTCCGGCGCTGGTCCGCATTCTGGCCGACATCAAGGCGCCCATGCCGGTTCGGGAACGAACCATGTGGGCCTTGCGCGTCCATAACATCATGCTGCGGGAAGTGCCGGAATTCCTTAAAGCCCTCGCGGATATCCTGGATGAAAAGCGGCCCGCGGGAGCCAAGATGCTGTATTACGACAGTGCCTACATGCTCGGCATGTTGCAAGGACCAAAGGCGCCGGACCTGGCGCTGGAGGATCTCTTAAATTTCCTCAAGGATAATTCCACTCTGATTTATTACGGAACGTTATCGGACATCAAAATACCAAATGAAAACCCCGCCGATCTCAAGGCCAGGACGACCGGCATGGGCGACGGCCGCAAAATGGCGGTCCAGGCTTTGACCCAAATCGGCCCCCGCATCGCTAAGCGCAAGGACATTCTCCAGCAGGTTCAAATCATCGCCTTCGACGATACCCTCTGGTCGCGTTTGCGCTACGACTGTGCCCACTTGCTCGCCCTGCGCCAAGGACCCAAGGTTGCGGATCGGGTTCTTGATGTTCTTCTGCAGTGTTTAAAGGATAGTTCGTTGGGTGATGGCCGCGTGGGCGACGACCGCATCAAAGCCGTGGACGCCTTGGAACAAATCGGGCCGCGTGTTGCCCAGCGCCAGGATATCGTGAACCAGTTGCGCATCCTTGCCGATGATCCCAAGCTTGGATCGTCCCTGCGCGACAAGGCGAAAGAATTGTTGAAGGCCCTGGGGAAATAGTCTTCTCTCGATTTTTCCCTTTTCGGCTTTGGGTTTCGTGCGTGCGGGTCACCCTTCGCTGAACCAATACGCTCCCAGCTTCGCTTGCGGCACGCCCCGCACGCCCGCCGCCAAGATCCGCAACACCACCAGCGGCAAGCGCGCCAACGCCTTCTGAAACCCCTGCGCCATCTTGTCGGGACTCCGCCGCTTCTTGAGGCACACCTGGCAATAAGCTTTGGCCACCTCGAAACGCTCCGCCTGCGAATCGCCGTAGCTCCACGTCAACACCAACGGCTGCACCGTCCAGCGCGACGAGCTTTTCCGTTGCGTCCATCGCCGTTGCTGATGAGCTTGCTTCCACAAGGCGGGTGTGAGAAACTCACGTAAGACATCGAGCAGGGACCGCCACGGTTTGCGCGTCTTCTTCGGCTGTTGTCAAGCCATCATGGCCGCTTCTCCCACGAGGATGGTTAGGCAGGGGCGAACACACACCCATCCATTGTGACGGGAAGCAGCCTCTTCAGCTGCCAAACTGATCGGCCGGACTTTCTT
>CAZFGM010000723.1:0-3704 GCA_964518515.1 uncultured Alcaligenaceae bacterium
TGCCGTACTGGCTGGCCAACCAGATTCCCGAAAAGCAGGTCTACACGGCCGACGACGCTTACTATCAGGTCCTGAAAGTGGACCGCAAAATCGGCCAGCGGGTCAGGAAGATCGACCCCAAAGCGAAAACTGTCTCGCTTGCCGACGGCCAGGCCTTGCCGTTCGACAACCTGCTGATCGCGACCGGCTCATCGCCAACTATGCCGCCGATTCCTGGCGCAAACTTGCCGGGCGTGCTGCCGCTCTGGACGCTGGCGAACACGCAGGCGGTCCTGCAAGCCACGCAGGGCAAGAGCAAGCCCGAGGTGGTTTTCATCGGCGCCGGCTTCATCGGCTTCATCGTCCTCAACGCCATGTACAAGCGCGGCTGGAAGCTGCACGTCGTCGAGATCGCCCAGCACGTCTTGCCGCGCATGCTCGACGCCGACAGCGCCCGCCTGGTGGAAAAATGGCTCGGGAACAAGGGCCTCACCCTGCACCTGGGCACGACCGTCAAGAGCATTGCCGATGTGGGCGGACGCAAACGGCTGACCCTGGCCTCCGGCGCCACTATCGACGCCGACCTCGTCATCGTCGCCACCGGCATCCGGCCCAACACCGACCTCGTTGCCGGTTCGGGCATCAAGGTTGATCAGGGCATCCTGGTCAACGAGCGGATGCAGACCAATTTCCCGTACATCTACGCGGGCGGCGACGTGGCCCAGGGCCCGGACCTGCTCGGCGGACCGCCCGCCATCCACGCCATCCAGACGACGGCGGTCGATCACGGGCGGATCGCCGGCGCCAACATGGCCGGCAAGGACGTGCGTTATCCGGGCAGCCTGCTCATGAACATCCTCGACGCCTGCGGCTTGCAGTGCGCCAGCTTCGGCCGCTGGAATGACCCCCCCTCGCCCCCCCTTGCCAAGGGGGGGAAACCTGAGTCGCCCCCCCTTGCCAAGGGGGGGAATGGAGGGGTTGAGGCCATTACCATCTGCAATGCCGATCGCCCGGTGTATCGCAAGCTGTTGTGGACGGGCGACCAGATCACTGGGGCCATATTCATCGGGCCGGCCAACGACCTGGGCATGCTCAACGACGTGGGCATGGTCAAGGGGATCATGCAGACGCGCACCGGCCTGGGCGAGTGGAAAGAATTCGTCCGCGAGAACCCGTTCGACATCCGCCGGCCGTTCGTGGCGGCCAAGGTCGGGGCCAAGCTGGCGGCCAGCACGCTTTTAGGCCGGCCGTCGCGGGCGCGGCAATTCCGCGCCGCCGGTCCCCAGCCCGGCCCCCAGGTGACCCAGCCCCAGGCTCACCGCGATTTCGTCGAAACCAAGAGTTACTAAACCATGCACATCCGCGTCAAACTGATGGCCTCGCTGCGAAACAAATTGCCGCCCGACGCCAAGGGCGGGACGGTCCTGCTCGATCTGCCGAGCGGGGCCACCGTCGCCGCCGCCTTGGAAAAGCTCGGCATCGCCGCCGGCAGCGTCCACTTGGCGATGGTCAACGGCGGCATGGAACCCGAGCGGCAACGGCCGCTGGAGGATGGCGATGAAGTGACCGTGTTCCCACCCGTGGCGGGGGGCGGCGCCAACGTTTAAGATTACTTCATGAACCGCTGCACGCGCCTTCACGCAACTGATCCTGGCCCGCTTCCGCGAGTTCTATCGCGAATCGGAAGTATCCGTGCGGCGAAAAGCTTTCACGTCTTGTCCAGACCTCAGAGCCTATCTACATTCGCCCTTTTTGCGACCTGTTTTCGCGGATTCTTTGTGCGAATTGTTACGATGAACCGATTTGTTAAAAAAGCCACGGTCGCTGGCCTCTTACCCAACAACCCAATGGGAGTGTTAAGATGACCCGTGCACAATATACGTATGTTTTGGCAGTGATGTATGTTCCCAGCTGGTGTTCGGGCGGAAGATAAGCCCTGCACCCGAGTCATTCGACCGGCAGTTGACGAAGCTCCAAGCGTCGAACGAGCAGCGTTTTGCTGAACTCGAAGCTCAGCTGGCCGCAATGCGGTCCGATCTCGCCTGCCCTACGGGGTGCAACCCGTCGTGCTGCGCTCCTTACGGCTGGATGGCCGGAGCCGGCTTCTATTATGTCAAGCCGCATTGGGAGAACAATCCCGCGTTTATCATCGGTAATGGGACGACCAAGGCAACAGCGTCCCAAACCGACTTCGACTATGATTACGCGTTCGCACCGCTGGTGTGGCTCGGATACGTTGGCCCCAATGGCTTGGGCATCCGTGCACGTTACTGGACTTTCGAGGCCTATTATGCCCTTACGTCTTTGAGGCAAAAGGGAATCTTCAGAGTAGTTGCGAGTGGCCCGGCGCGGGGCATCGATGCGGCCGAATTATCAAACGTCTCCAGATTTGCCTATCTTTCCGGTCGCCACGTCAATCCGCGACCACGCCCTCATTCTTGCCGGCTTTGGCCATTTCCAGGTTCTTGTCGGCGAAGCGCAGCAAGCATTGCGGTGATGTGTTTTCAGGAGAGGAGGCGGCCAGACCGAAGCACGCCCGGAGCGGCCCTCTCGGTCCCGGGCCGCCCGGGGGCACAGTCTGCAAGAGGCGTTGCAAGCGCCGGCAACAGAGGACTCCCCCGTTGGTTGGGGTTTGCACCATGAGCAAGAGGAAGCCGCGCAGGCCGTACTGGCCGGCGACGTCGCAGCGGCGCTTGGCCCGCGCAAGGACCTCGGTGGTCCAGGCGGCGACGGGCTCGTTCAAGGCGGCGGGCTGGCCGGCCTGGACTTCGCCCACGGCCAGAGTGAGCGGGCCGCCGTGCCGCTGCGTGCGGGCCACTTCTTCGTGCAGGCGTTCCAGGGCGTGGCGCTGCGTGCACCAGGAGTTGTCCGGGTCCGCGGGGGCCGACCGCCAGATCAAGTGGACCAACCGGTCCATGTGGCGGCGGCACTGGGCGAGTTGCTTGGCCAGGCGATGGTAGGTGCGGTGCTTTTCGCCCAGGGCAACGGCCCGGTCCAGGGCGGTGGCCACGAGGGCCGGGCACGCCAAGGCCATGGCGCGCGACAGGCACATGTGGGCCCCGTGCTGATAGGCCTGGGCCACGGTGCTGGGCTTGTCCCCGGCCAGAAAAATCAGCGGCGCGGCACGGGTCTGTGTCAGCCAATCCAGGGCTTGATCCCCCTCGTGCTGATAGAGGTCCTCGTTTACCAGCATTATCTCGCACGGGTGATGTTGCATGACGAAACGGGCCTTGGCGAAAGAGTCCGCCTCGACCGGTTCCCAGTGCATGAGCGGCGGGCAGGAAAACAGATCGCGCAAGGAAAAAATGGCGGCCGGCCCGGCCGCCACCAGCACGCGGCGGCGCGGCATGTCCAGCATCATGGTGCATTCTCCAGGCCCCGCCGTGGCTGGTTTTGCGGGTTGGGAAAACCTTGCGTTCCGAGAAAGGGACATCATCCAATAAACCGGCACGATGGAGAAAGTACGAGAGCGGTTTGCCCAGCCGGAGAGTTTTTGCACCTTGACCCGCTTGCCCAAATGCTATTCCCGGAAAAGGTCGCAAAAGCGCAAATTCCCGCAGCTTTGGGAAGTTCAAGTTCTTTTCTGGGCCGCTGCCGTAGAGCAGGTTTTTTCAGTAGGCACGGCAACACTTCCTCGAAGCGAAGCCGGAACCAGGAACTTTCACCAGAGCCGCTCCTGGGCCACGACTGTGATAGGAATTTGCGTGAGAATAAAGAAATGGATT
>CAZFGM010000724.1:0-3702 GCA_964518515.1 uncultured Alcaligenaceae bacterium
GCGAAAAATCTTTCAAGAAACTCAACAGCTGGCTGCCCGATGAAACCGTGGACGCATTTCGCGAGTTCCTGGTCGGCATCAAGGGCCCCTTGACCACGCCCATCGGCGGCGGCATTCGCTCGCTCAACGTCGCCCTGCGCCAGCTGCTCGACCTGTACGTGTGCCTCAGGCCGGTGCGCTGGTTCAAGGGCGTGCCCAGCCCGGTCAAGCGCCCCGAAAAAATAGACATGGTCATCTTCCGCGAAAACACCGAAGACATTTACGCCGGCATCGAGTTCGAGCAGGGCTCCGAGGCCAACAACAAGTTCCTGGCCCTCTTCAAGGAAGCGTTTCCCAAGGAATACGGCAAGATTCGCTTTCCGCAATCCACGGGCATCGGCATCAAGGCGGTTTCGCGGGAAGGCACCGAGCGCCTGGTCCGCTCTGCCCTGGAATACGCCCTGGCCAACAAACGCAAAAGCCTGACGCTGGTCCACAAGGGCAACATCATGAAGTACACCGAAGGCGCCTTCCGCATCTGGGGCTACGCCCTGGCCGAGCGCGACTTCGGCGGCAAAGTGTACACCTGGGAACAGTGGGAAAGGACCAAGGCCGCCAAGGGCGAGGAGGCCGCCAATGCCGAGCAGAAAGCCGCCCTGGCGACCGGCAAGCTCCTGGTCAAGGACGCCATCGCCGACATCACCCTGCAACAGGTGCTGACCCGGCCCGACGAGTTCGACGTCATCGCCACCATGAACCTCAACGGCGACTACCTGTCCGATGCCCTGGCCGCCCAGGTCGGCGGCATCGGCATCGCCCCCGGCGGCAACATCAACTACACCACCGGCCACGCCGTCTTCGAGGCCACCCACGGCACCGCCCCCAAGTACGCCAACCTCGACAAGGTCAACCCCGGCTCGGTCATCCTCTCCGGCGAGATGATGCTCCGCTACCTGGGCTGGACCGAGGCCGCCGACCTCATCATCAAGGGCATGGACGGGGCCATCGGCTCGAAGACGGTGACCTACGACTTCGCCCGGCTCATGGAGGGGGCCAAGGAAGTGAAGTGCAGCGAGTTCGGCAGCGCGGTGATTGCGAAGATGTAGTTTCAAGTCTTGCGGAGGGCGAGGCCGGCCGTTCTTGGGGATTGGGTAATGAGCCAGCGCGTATTTTGCCGATTCTGCGAGCAGGAATATCTCTCCACTTCCCTGGAGCGTTGCACCTTGTGTCGCAAGGAGGGTGGATTGGTTCCTGCTGAAGCGCGCGTCGGCAGGCCCTCCGGACCAGCTGCAATTGACCCGGAGCCAACCCCGCCCGCCTCTCCCGATTCGCTTATGCAGGATTTCCGTCAAATCCGCTTGGGATCAAATCTTGCGATCCCCGGACTTCTGGCGATTTGTGGCGGCCTTTATTTCACAATCGAATTCGGGGAAATGTTGCACGGTTTGGGTATCCTTTTGTGCGGAGTGGTCCTTCTTGGGTTCGGGCTCCGAATATTATTCCGAAAACCGACCACATCCGCCGCAGTGACGGGATCCGGCACCGCGCCTGGGAAAGATGTAACAGGCGGTTCCAGGCAGGGACTGGAACCGCGGTGATTGCGAATTGTTACATAATTCTCCCCAGGCCCCAGAATTATTCTGGTGGTTTAATTTTCCGAGCAAAGAACCTCATGCACGAGATTTGTGAAGTATAGTTGAACAGCGCTTCGAACCGAAAAGAGGACCTGCCATGTGGATCAAGCTGGGCAATGAATATTTGAACCTCGCGCACGTGGCGCGGGTACGGTTCCTCAAAAGCTGGAAGAACGGCCAAGACGAGCTGGTCGCGGAACTGGAAACGTTTGCGCCCAAGGGGGAATTGCAGGTCTTTTGCCGCTATCGCGGCGCCGAGGCGCAGGAACTGCGAGCCGCCTTCGCGGAAGAAAAAACCGACGCGCCGGCCGCGGCCCCCGAGCGCCCTGCCGTGGTTTCCTGTCATGCCACGACCAACACCCTGCACGACGTAACCATCCCGTAAAACCCAACTCCAAGACTCGCCTGCGGGCTTGATTGCCCTTCCGACTTGTCAATTTTCCTCTCTTTCTCGATGATAAGGCTGTAGGACAGGACTCGGATCTTGTCAGGTTCATTTATTGCCTCCTGGAAAAACAATGCGACATAGGTTGCGTATGAGAAGTTCGCTCGGCGGTTTCGCGTAACCAGGACCAAGGATACAGCGAACGCGAAACCGCCGAGCGAGCTTTTTCCACGCAAATCACGGGAAAGTGGTTTTCCCTGGCTCAATAGCCGGCGAGGTTGCGCGCCGGGAACAGGTTCCCCCATGAAGATTCTCGTCACCGGCGGGGCGGGTTACATCGGCAGCCATGCGGTGCGTTTATTTCTGGCCCGTGGCCATGACGTCTGGGTCTACGACAACCTGGCGGCGGGCCATCGCTCCGCCGTGCCAGCCGAACGCCTCGTCGTTGGCGATTTGAACGAGGTCCAGCGACTGGATCAAGTCTTGCTCGAGCGGCGGATCGAGGCGGTGGTGCATTTCGCCGCCTACGCTTACGTCGGCGAATCGGTCACGCAGCCGGCCAAGTATTATCAGAACAACGTCGTCAACACGCTAAACCTGCTGGAATGTCTGCGCCGCCTTGGCATTGGCCGGTTTGTCTTTTCCAGCACCTGCGCCACCTACGGCACGCCCGAGCGCGTGCCCATCGCCGAGGACGAGCCGCAACGGCCCATCAATCCTTACGGCCAGGGCAAGCTGATGATCGAACACGCCCTGAGCGACTATGCCCGCGCCTATGGTTGGGGTTACGCGGCCCTGCGCTATTTCAACGCCGCCGGGGCCAGCCCGGACGGGTCGATCGGCGAGGACCACGCTCCCGAAACGCACCTCATTCCGCTGGTCATCCAGACGGCGCTGGGCCAGCGGCCGCACATCGAGGTATACGGCACCGATTACCCCACGCCGGACGGCACCTGCATTCGCGATTACATCCACGTCGATGACTTGGCCGAGGCCCATCGGTTGGCCCTGGATAATCTCGAGCCGGGCAAGGAGCTGCGCTACAACCTGGGCACCGGCCGGGGTTACAGCGTTCGTGAAGTTATTCGCATGGTAGAAGAGGTGACGGGAAAGAAGGTGCCCGTGAAGGAAGGCCCGCGCCGGCCAGGCGATCCGCCATCGCTGGTGGCTTCCGCGGACAAGATCCAGCGGGAACTGGGGTGGAAAACGCGCTATACCGACCTCAGGGCGATTGTGCAAACGGCGTGGAACTGGCATCGCGCCCATCCCAAGGGCTACCGCGATAAATAGCATTCGTATTGCGCTCGGAGAATGAGATTGCTGCGGGAAGGCCTGTCGCCGACCCGACCAAGCCGATATCCGCCGCGCATACAATGGAGGCAAGTTTTTTCGACCGGGGCTGTAGCTCAGGGGATAGAGCAGCGGATTTCTAATCCGCCGGTCGGGGGTTCGAATCCCTCCAGCCCTGTTTTTCCTGGCGTGCTGAGAATGCTGGGTTTCCTTGGTTTTTTCGCGGTTTTCGGCGGTGACGGCCAGCTGTCACTCGCGGCCGCTTCCGGAAAACCGCCCTGCCGCAAAGGCCACAAGGTTATTGGGACATCAACATTGGTGGGGTGCTGTTCGGCTTCCTTCCCCTAGGCGGCGGATTGCAAATCGGTGACGGTCCACCGGGCCCTATTCCCTTCCTGCCGGACGTGCATCCAT
>CAZFGM010000725.1:0-3692 GCA_964518515.1 uncultured Alcaligenaceae bacterium
CGTGAACGGGGCTGACCCTCAAACATTGGAAAAAGCGCAATGGTATTGCTTGCAACATTTTCCACTTGCGTCAACAAGTTATTGGATTATTAGTTTGCGTAACGGGTCTTTTGGGTCAATAAATGAAATTATCTGGCGGACGATGTTGCACGATGTAGGATGCCAGGTCATCAAAAGCACGCCGCCGTTTCTTTTCCTTTAGGCGCGCGAAAATATCGCCACAAGTATCAGGCTCAGCGGTCCGTAATTCCTCACCCATTCCCTGCCGAAATGCTCCGTAAAAACCTTGTAAACACCTCTTCGAAACACGTGGCATCACCCACCGATCACGGAGTTAGCCAATAGCCGATTGGGCCAAGGAAGTCAACGACAGGCCTTTGAGAGGTTTCTGTATGGAACGGGGCCGAGCGCCGAAAAACCAGTGGACAAACTCGCCGAAAGTTTATTTTCCCAGTGCCTTGAATTTCAAGTTTTTGAACTCCAGGAAAAAGAACTCCGCTTGTAAGCCGACGTGGCCGGCGGGCACCTGGCAATCGTTCCAGGTGGTGACGACGGCGCCGTTGAGCCAGACCGTTACCGACTTGCCCTGGCAGGTAATTTCGTAAGTGTTCCAGTCGCCGATGGGGCGAACGCGCTTGTGGCCGCTACCGTTGATCTGCACGCGCTGGAGCTTGCCGCCGACCAGCATGTCGCCGAACAGGTCGGCGACCAGGGGCGGCTTCTCAAGATGGGCGACCTGGGCCTGCAGCCACACCTTGCCGTCGCTCGCCGTGCGGACATAAACGCCGCCGTTGTAGCCGACCTTGTCCTTGGTCTTGCGAAAGCGCCATTCGACGTGAAAGATGCCGTCGGAGCGCGGCGTCTCGTGCAGCAGCATCTCCTTGACGCCAACGCCGTCGCACAACAACAGGCCTTTCTTGTCATCCACGGCCCACGGATTCTTGGCATTCAGCTTGTCATCCGGAGCGATGGGCACGCGTTTCCAGCCCTTGAGGTCCTTGCCATTGAACAGGTCCATCCAACCCTTGGGATCGGTTTCCAGGGCGCTGCGGGCGGGGGATTTGGGTTCATCCGCGCCCACGGACGGACCAAGCAGGACCCACAAGGACAGAAGGAGGCCAAAGATTTTCAGCATGACAGGACTCCCGAATAAAGAACCTTCCGGTGCCGATTGTGGGACTATCACCGCCCCCGCAGGCGGATGCGGTGTACCTTGTTCACGGCCAGGTCGGTCAATACCTGGGGCGGCAGGTTTTTCCCCGGCCAGTGAATGACCAGGCGGTCCACTTTGGCGGCTTTGCCCAGGCCGAAGGTGAGGGGCAATTCGCTCTGGCTCAAATAGCCGCGGGCAGCGACCAGCTCGCGTTTTTGCGTGTGGCCGGCGGCGGTGAGCACGACCCGCGCGCCGAGAGCGCTGCGATTGCAACGCTTGCCGTCGCCTTCGAGGATCAGGCGAATCCAGTTGTTGTTGGCGCCGCCCTCGTTGCGCAGCAAGCGGGCGGGACCGCCGTTGGCGGTCAAAACCACGTCGAGGCGGCCGTCGCCGTCGATGTCGGCGAAGGCGCAACCCCGGCCGACCTGCGGGCGGAACAGGTCGCCGCCGGCAAACGCCGGCGTCACCAGCTCAAAGCCGGGCTTGTCCCCCGTGTTCCAGAAAAGCTGCACCGCCTGGGCGTAGTCTTGGGCCGGAAAAACTTTCTTGATGTCCGGCTCGAGATGGCCGTTGGCCGTCAAGAAATCCAGGCGGCCGTCCAGATCGTAATCGAAAAACATCACGCCGAACACCAGGGGCAAGCGGCTGGGCCCGGCGATTCCTTCAATATGGGCCACGTCGGAAAACAACAGCCGCTTGGCATCGTCCAGGCGGAAGAAGGTGTCCGGCTCGTTGGCGAAATTGCCGATGAGCAGGGCGCACTGCCCGGGCCGGTATTCGCCCCAGTCGATGCCCATGGCGCCGCGCGCCTTGCCGTCGGCATAGGCGACGCCGGTTTCTTGCCCCTTCTCCTTGAAGGTGCCGTTGCCTTGATTGTGGAAGAAGAAGTTGCGCACGGTGTCGTTGGCGACGGCGATGTCGGGCCAGCCGTCCTCGTCGGGATCGCAGACGGCGACGCCGAGGGCCTTGGCCACGGGCTTGCCTCCACTGCCCAACTCGCCGGTCACCTCGATGCCGGCGGCGCGGGTGACGTCCGCGAACGTGCCGTCTCCCCGGTTACGGTAGAGCCGGCATTGCGTGCCTGCAAACGTGGTGGGCGGGCCAAACGCCCGGCCGATGCCTTGCAGGTTGAAGGGCTGAGTTAAATCCAATTTTGGCGACCACTGCACGTAGTTGCACACGAAGAGATCGAGGTGGCCGTCCTTGTCGTAATCCAGGAAGGCGGCGGAGGTGGAAAACGATATGGGCGGGTTCCAGTTGAGGAAGTCGTTGCCGCGGGTATTGGGCCAGTTCCAGGTCTTGGCCAGGTCGCCGGCTTTGTGCGTGACCTCGAGGAATTTCCGGCCCTTGCCGTCAGGCACGTTCTGGAACAGGCGATTGCCGCCGACGGCGGTGATGAAGACGTCGGGGAAGCCGTCGTTATTGTAATCGCCGACCGCGACGCCCAGGCCGTACAGGGTGATCTGCAACCCGGCGGCGGCGGTGACGTCCTTGAAGGTGCCGTCGCCCTGGTTGCGATACAGCTTCAGCGTGGGCGGCGGTTTGTCTTTGTCTTCGAAGCCGGGCCAGTAACAGGAATTGACGAACAGCAAGTCCTGGTGGCCGTCGTTGTCGAAATCCAGAAAGGCCACGCCGCTGCCCAGGGTTTCCGGCAGCAATTTGTGGGGAGAAGAGCCGTTGGTATGGTGAAAAGCAATGCCGGACTTCTTGGTGACGTCGGCAAACGTCACCTTGGGAGGTGGATTTTTAGCCTTCCGGCGCAGCTCGGCTTCTTTTATCTCGGGATTGGGGGGTGGTTGGTAATCGTTGCGATTGCACCCCCCCTGGGCCAAAAGGAACCCGGTAAGGATGACGAGGAGAATTCCGGCGAAGGACTTCCAGGGAAGTCGTGATACCAGGGTTGGCATGCAATCCTCGATTGGTAAGTCCCGCTTGCGGCCAGCGTGCAATGCGCGCCAAGCCGCAAGCGGCGTCAGGGGGTCTGCAATGGATAAATCACAATCGGCTGCCTGGCGCGGGCGGCGGCGGGATGGCGCGCCTGGTAGCGCTGCACGGCGGAGCCGGCGGCGTTGTCATCGGGCTTGAAGATGCCGTGCTGCAACAGATGCATCCGCGCCAACACGCGCGCCGCCAGGGCTTCGATTTCGGGGCCCTGCCCGGTTTCCCACAATCCCCGGACCTTGCTGCGTGCCGCCTGCAACGCCAGCAGCCGAGGGGCGGGCAGGGGTCCTTGCAAATGGCCTTTGTCCGCCAGGCCCGTCAACGCCAGGTTCGCCGGCAGGCCCGGCCGCGGCCAGCTATTCAACGCCAGCAGGGGCGGCAACACTTCGGCGGGCGGCGGCCGGTTCCCCAGCTGTACCAGCGCCAGGTACAATTCCTCCCCGGCCTGCAAGCGCCGCGCGCTGGGTTCTCCGGACTGGTGCATTACCGCTGCCCGCTCCGGAACCGCCGACAGCAGCCAACGATCCAGCCGGGTGAGCAGCGAAGCAGCCGCCAGGCGATCCCAGACCAGCGGCGCTTTCACGGCGGCTTGCGTGGT
>CAZFGM010000726.1:0-296 GCA_964518515.1 uncultured Alcaligenaceae bacterium
ATATGGTCATGGGCATCTTAGACGGTGTGGAACAAATCAAAGGAAAAACCATGCCTTTGGAACTTTCGCCATCCCTGCAGCAAGCTTTAGACCAGGAACCGGAAGAACCGCTGCGCTTGCTGGACCCGCGCACCAACCGATCCTATGTCCTGATCGCCGCCGATCACTACGAAAAAATCAAAGCCCTTCTGGAAGACAAATGTGACATCCGCGAGGCCTACGCTCTGATGGATGAGGTCGCCGCCAAGGGGGGCTGGAACGATCCGGCCATGGACATTTACAACGACTTCGCTCCT
>CAZFGM010000726.1:306-3690 GCA_964518515.1 uncultured Alcaligenaceae bacterium
AAGCAAAATGAGCTTGCGCCGCGGTGATGTGGTGATTGTCGATTGGCCATTCGTCAGCGGCCGCGGCCGGAAACCCCGTCCCGCCTTGGTCGTGCAAAATGACCGAGACAATCAACGCCTTCACAACACAATCTTGGGCATGATTACCAGCGTGACGCGCCGTGCTCTGGAACCAACACAATTCTTTATTGATATTTCCACGCCAGAAGGAGCAAAAACGGGCCTCCGTCAAGATTCGGTAATCAATTGCATCAATCTTTTTACCGTTGAGCAAGCCAAAGTTTTGCAAACAATTGGCCAAATGACTTCCCAAATCATGCAACACGTGGATAACTGTCTAACAACCGCTCTGGCGTTGCCTTCGGTGGATAATTGGGAACACTGCGGCGGTAAGAGAACCACATGTATCCCACTCCCGTCGCTCTGGTCACTGGCGGCAGCCGCGGCATCGGCCGCGGCATCTGTCAAGAGCTGGCACGCCTCGGCCATGCGGTGGCCGTCAATTTCCACGGCAATGAACAAGCCGCCAGGGAAACGCAGCGCTTGATCGGCTCCGACTCCCTGATTCTTCAAGGCGATGTGGCGTCCGCCGCCGATCGCCAGCGCTTGGTGGACGAAATCCTGGCGCGGTGGGGCCGGATCGACGTGCTGGTGAACAACGCCGGCATCACCTCCGTCGGCCGCCGCGATATTCTGAAAGCGACCGAGGAAAGCTGGGACCGCGTCCTGGGGACCAATTTGAAGGGGCCGTTTTTCCTGTGCCAGCGCGTCGCCCAGGAAATGATCCGGCTACGCGCGCAGAATCCGCCGGGCTTCAACCCGGTCCTGATCAATATTTCCAGCGTATCGGCCTACGCCCTGTCCACCAACCGCGGCGATTACTGCGTGTCCAAGGCCGGGCTGGGCATGGTGACCCAACTGTTTGCGCTGCGGTTGGCCGAACACGGCATCCGCGTCTATGAAATCCGCCCCGGCATCATCGCGTCCGACATGACCGCTGCCGGCCGGGAAGAATATACGCAACGGATCGCCGAGGGCCTGACGCCGATCCGCCGCTGGGGCACGCCCGAGGATGTCGGCCAGGCGGTCGTCGCCCTGGTGTCCGGGGCGATTCCCTTCAGCACGGGCGAGGTGGTCAACGTGGACGGCGGCTATCACCTGCGCAAGTTTCCGTGATCGGGAAGTACCTTCCGGTTTCCGCAGACGGATAGGTGGTTTTTCCGAGCCGGAAGCGGAGGCGAGGGCCGAAGGCCGACCACAATCCTCGCTTACGCTTCGGGCTCGGAAAAACACAGCTTCGGCAATAATGGGAGGAGCTACCTGCACGCGGCGGCCGAAGGTAACCGAATAATCGAGGATAGACCGGCTTGTGTTAACGCTCGGAGGATTCCTCGAACGCTAAACGCAAGCAGGTCTATCTTCTCTATTCAATCGCATGGACCTTTCTTGTCCCTTCCTGTTTGTTTACGGAACGTTGCGCAAGGGCAGCGATCATCCCATGGCGGAATATTTGGCTGCGCGGGCGCAGTGGGTGGGGCCTGCGAAGACCCGTGGACGACTGCTTGATCTAGGGTTCTATCCCGGCCTGCTGGAACCCGCCGGGCCGGGGGATTGGGTCCAGGGTGATCTGTTTGAACTGGCGGATCCACCGAAAACCCTGGCCGTGTTGGATGACTACGAAGGCGCCAATAAACAGCCGCCGTTGTATGTCCGCCAACTCGGCCGGATCGTCCTTGCGTGCGGAGAAGAAAAAGCCGCCTGGATTTACTTCTATCGGGGTGATTCATCAGGGGGCTGACGCCCCCCCCGCTCGCCTACTTGTAGGCCGCCCACTTTTCCTTCAGGAATTTCAACCCCTGGGTGTACACTTCTTCCGGACTGGAAAACAAATCGCGCCACACCCTGGTTGCCGCCGCCAGCGCCGGCAAGGCGCGGCCGAAGGCCTCGATGACCAGCCAGCCGTCGTATTTCACTTCGCGCAGGGTCTTAAAGGTTTCGTCCCAGTGGACCATGCCGGTGCCGGGGGTGCCGCGGTCGCTCTCGCTGATGTGCACGTGGACGAAGTGGCCGGCCAGGTCCTTGATGGTCCGGGCCGCGTTTTTCTCCTCGATGTTGGCGTGAAAGGTGTCGTACATGGTGCGAAAGTGCGGATGATTGACGCGCTGCACCAGGTCCTTGGACTGGGCCGCCGTGGTCAGGAAATAGCACTCGAAGCGGTTGAGGTACTCGATGGCGAGCATGATCTTGTGCTGGCGGGCGGTTTCCGCGGACTGGCGGAGAACGTCGGCGGCCCGTTTCTTTTCATCCTCGGTCGGTCCGCTGCCGGAGAACACGGCCAGGGGCGAGTGATACGGGCCGCACAACATCTCGCCGCCGAGCAGGGCGGTCATCTCGATGGCCCATTTGTGGCGCTCGACGGCGGCTTGACGCACTGCGGCATCCGGACTGATCGGATTGGCCTCGGGCCCGATGACGGTAACGGCGGTAGAGGCCAGGCCCTGTTTCTTCAGTTCTTGGGCGAGCTTCTTGTAATGAGCCGCGTCGCCTTCAAAGAGCGGCACCTCGACGCCGTCGAAGCCGGCCTGTTTCAGCTTGCCCAGGAGCGGAAAAAGCTCCTGGGTGACGTGCGTGGTCCACAACAGCAGGTTCATGCCGGTTTTCATGGCAAAGTCCTCGGGGTTGCATGATTCGTAGGTTGGCGGTATTGTCGAGCGGTAATCCGGGCTTGGCAAGGTACGGGTGAGAAAAAAACCCATGACCAAGGGCTGTCATCGCGCAATTGTCCTAAAATGAAATCCGCCCAGCGCATCCCCCGGAGCCTTAACAAAGGAGAAATTCATGACCAAGGGTTTCCTGTGCTGCCTGACAATAATGACGCTGATCCTGTGGACCGCCGGGGCCGGCGAGCCGGCGAAGGACCTGGCCAAGCTGCAAGGAACCTGGGGGGTGGTGGACATGATTGAAAGCGGGCAGAAGGTGCCCAAGGACGAGGTGGCCGAGCTGATGGTGACTGTCAAAGGGGATGTGCTCACCGTCAAGGTCAAGGAAAAAGTGGAAGCGGCGTTTTCCCTCAAGCTCGATCCCGGCCAAAAACCTGCGGGAGTGGATCTCACGCATACGATCGGCGATTTGAAGGGCAAGAAAATGCTGGGCATATATAAGACGGACGGGGGAATGTTCCATATTTGCTTTGACGAGGAAGGCCGCGATCGGCCCAAGGAATTCGCCAGCCAAGCGAAATCCAATGTGACTTTGGTAGTCATGAAGAAAAAGGAGACTGTAGCAAAGTAATTTGGGAAGGAGGAATAGTTTTGGCTTGTTTTCAGCCCGGTTCACGGGGCTTTCCGCGCCAGCGGTGTAGGCCCGCCTCTTGAGGGCGGGTTG
>CAZFGM010000727.1:0-3672 GCA_964518515.1 uncultured Alcaligenaceae bacterium
GTTTGAACTCAAAGCGTGCAGTCGAACCAGCCGCTGCCATCAAATTATTCACTAGGATAAGCCATGCTTACCGTAGAATAAATCCAGAAAATCCTTCATGCCGAGCGTGTCATTCCCGTCTCGGTGAAAAACCCGCATGGTCCTTTGGAAATGCAGCATTTGGCGCATGAGGTTGCCCTGATCATGGCCGAAGGCGAGCGCGAATCACGGGTCCTTGATTTACCCAAGAAGATTTGGCAAAAACTGGACCAGCTGGCCAAGACAACTTCACAAGAAAATCCACAGCCGGTAACTGCGGCGACCATCGTTGCGGCTATTGTGGAGAAAAACCTTGGCTTAGAGCACACCCCTTCAGGCTCATGAACTGATCGCTTGCCGGGCGGGTCGTTTCCTGCTAGGCCCGCGAGCCAGACCCCACCCGGCCTGCGGCGGCCGCCTCTTGTCTCAACCGCTGCCAAGCTCCAGTCAGCGAATGATTTTGCACCTGGGCAATGCCTTTCGCAGTTCAGCAACCCCCCAGTTTCGTCACCGCGCCGGCGCCGACCAGTTCAAGCCAGGTGAGTTGCTTCAGCCCGGCCAACTCCTTCAGCCCCGCGTCCGTCACACTCGTAGCGCCCAGGTGGAGCGTGGTGAGTTGCTTCAGCCCGACCAACTCCTTCAGCCCCGCGTCCGTCACCATCGTGTTGCTCAGTTTGAGCAAGGTGAGTTGCTTCAGCCCGGCCAGCTCCTTTAGCCCCGCGTTCGTCACTTGCGTGCTGTCCAGGTTGAGCGCGGTGAGTTGCTTCAGCCCGGCCAGCACCTTCAGCCCCGCGTCCCCTCCTTGCGGTAAAATCCCTTCGAGATTATTGATTGTCCTGACAAGGATTCTCTGGTAAAACCAGGTGCAGGTTCTCGATCTCCACCACATCCTCCCGAGGGACTATCATGCGCAAGATTTCATGCTCTATTGGTGCGTTCGCCTTGCTGGGAGCGCTTCTGGGTGGCGCGTCCGCTCAGGAGGATAAGGAAGCCCAGGCCCTGGTGGCCAAGGCCGTCAAGGCCATGGGCGGCGAGGCCAAGCTGGCCAAGCTCAAGGCCTATACCACCAAGAGCGAAGGCAAGATGTTCGGACCCGTCGAGTTTTCCTTCACCGAGGAAGGGGCCACGCAGACGCCCCAGCAATTTCGCTTCGCTATTGAGCTGGCGGCCAAGGACCAAAAGTTCCAGCAGTTGCTGGTGTTCAACGGCGACAAGGCTTGGATCAAGGTCGGCAACCTCAAGCCTTTCCCCATGCCCAAGGACGTGCTGACCGCGTTTCAGAATTACTTTCATGGCTTGCGCTTTGTCGTCAATCCTCTCGAACTCAAGAAGAAAGGGATTTCGCTGTCCGTGGTGGGAGAGGTCAAAATCGGCGATCGCGCGGCCCTGGGCATTCGCGCCGCCGCCAAGGGCCGGGCCGACGTCAATCTGTATTTCGACAAGGAAACCGGCCTGCCCGTCAAGCTCGAGCTCAACGCCAAGGATTCGCTCAACCCCCAGGCTCCGGAAATCCTCCATGAACTGTTCTTTACGCAATACAAGGAAATCGACGGCGTCAAGGTGTCCCTGCACATGGCCTGGAACAAGGACGGCAAGAAGTTCTTGACGCGGGAAATCAGCGAGCTGAAGCCCGTGGACAAAATCGATCCCGGCATGTTCGCCGCACCGTAATATCCTTCAAGCCCCAGGGCGAGTCTTCGAGCCCTTGGGGTTCTGGGCCTGTTTCCTGCAGCGCAGAAACAGTAACGCTTCCCGCGACTGATAGACGCACTGCCAGGCCGTCGATTCTTTTACTTGCCGCAACAGTCCCGTCTTGGCGTGATAGCCGGCGTCCAGAATCAGCGCGTCTACGTGATGACGGTCGAGAATGGCCTGCCATTGGGCCTGGCCGCACGTCACCGCCGCGTAATCCTGCCAGATCGGATCGGGATATATTTCTATGCGCCCATCCATGAAAACCTTATAGGAGGGATAATACGACCAGCTCAGATACTCCCCCCATTCGAAGCGGCTGAAAAGCCGTCCCGCCGGCCGGTGTGTTTTCAGATGGGTGTGCACGGCGTCCAGGTCGTCTTCCACGCGCGGCCCTTGGCGGGTCGCCAGCAGCGGATGGAAGCGCTGCAAGGGCGGCAAGCTCAGCACCAGGAAAACCGCCAGCACGCCGCACACCAGCCCCGCCGCCAGCGTTGGTTGCGGCGTTTTCTGGTCGCGAGTTGTCGGCCAGAGCTGGACGATCCGGCGCGCGGCCAAGGGCGCGGCGACCAGCAGCCACCACGCCACCATGCGCACCGACCCGCACGCCAGCGGCAGAAAACACACGATCAGGAGAACTTCCCACGCCGCCGGCCGGCGCTTCACCAACCAACTCGCGGCCAGCAGTCCAGCCAGTACCACCAGCGACGCCAGCCAGGCCTTGCCGATCCACAGGTCCAAGGTGGGCGGCACCCATTCGTCGATGCGCCGCGCCGCCGCCATGTTCGACGTCAGACCCACGTACTGGTAAATCTTCCAACCGTAGGGATTGGCCAGCGTGGCGACCAGAGCCGCCACAACGCACAGGCCGAAATGCAACCAGCGTGGAGAGCGGAGAGTGCAGAGTGGAGCGCCTTCGCCCTCCGCGCTCCCCTCTTTATCCTCCACTCCCCTGACGCCGTTCCACGCGGCGGCCAGGAAGAAGCAGCCGATCAGCATGATGCCCGCGGGAAACGCGCCATGGAGATTCGCCCACAGCCCCACGAGGACAGGCGGAATGACCAGCAGCCGTGGTTGCCGCCGCGACCGCTCCAGCACATCCAACGTCACGACGAACAGCAGCAACGAAAAGGTCTGCGGCCGAATGGTCAGGATTTGCCACAGCCCAAAGAAGGTGGCGATGCCCACGGCGCTGGCAACGGCCAGGGAACCGGACAGCCGCCGGCACAGGATGACCAGCCAGGCCAGGGTCACGGCCAGAGTCAACGCATTGACGCACCGGACCAGGTCCAAGCCGCCCAGTTTATAAAGGCGGAAATAAACTACCTGGGTCAGCCAGTTGACGTCCTGAAATTCCCGATCCGCGACGGTGAACGTGAATAAGTCCCGATCAACGATCCGTCCTTCACTCACCATGGCCCGGCCGCGAGCCAGGTGGTGCCAGAAGTCGGCCAGGTAGCCGCGATCGCTCATCAAAGCGATGAAAACCAGAACCGGCACAATCAGAAGGCGAACCCAACGATCGGTGGGGAGCAGCCGGCGAACCATGCAACCTCCTTGGGGCGGGCTGCTCAACTATAGGTCGTAAAGTGGTGAATGGAAACGAATGTTCTGCGCGGAACATTCTCGGGAATGGAGAATAGGTAGGTGCCGCGAGCGGAGCGGCACTCCGGCTCGGCTCGCCGGGCCTACCGCCAGACGGAATCGGAAGCAAATCTCTCCCCGGCCGTACCGATTTATTCCGCGAAGGCATTTGATCGGTACGGCGCGGTGTTGTAACGCCTTTTCCTCTCGTGGTTTACACGCACCTTGCGCTCCCGAAAAATGGCATGGTTCAAAATGGCACTCCATCCGGACCCGACAGGATAGGGCCCCCTACGTGCACGGACCTGCCGCGGGTGCAAAGGAGCAAAACATAACTTTATTCGGGAAAATAGTTATGGCGATTTACACTCGCGTCAA
>CAZFGM010000728.1:0-3654 GCA_964518515.1 uncultured Alcaligenaceae bacterium
GCGTTAGCGACGTTCTGTATGGGCAATTAACTCCGAGCCGGAAGCGTTAGCGACGGTCTGTATGGGCCGTCGCTGACGCTTCCGGCTCGGAAATATCGGGAGTCCCCATGGCCCTGGTATCCATCGTAGTTCCGGTATACCACAATGCCGCCAGTCTGGCGGATTTGCTGGCGGCATTCCAGGATTTGGCCCGGCGGAACGACCAGGACCAGTTCGAATTTATCTTCGTGGACGATGGGTCGGGGGACAATTCGTTCGCGGTTCTGGAGGCCCTGGCCCACCAGGAGCCGCGCCTGCGGGTGGTCAAGTTGGCGCGGAATTTTGGCTCCAATGCGGCCTTGCTGGCGGGCCTGGATCACGCGCGCGGCGATGCGGTTGCCGCCATTGCCGCCGATCTGCAAGATCCGCCGGAATTGATCCAGGACATGCTGACCTGCTGGCGCGGCGGCCGCAAGGTGGTTCTGGCCGCCCGCCAAGGCCGCGACGATTCGCTTTTCACCGCCTGGTTGGCAAAAAGGTTCTATTCCTTGTTTCGTCGCTTCGCCCTCCCCAATATGCCCCCGGGCGGATTCGATTTCTTCTTGATCGATCGGCAAGTGTGCAACCTGATCGGCAATATCCAGGAAAGCAATACCTATCTCATGGGCCTGATCCTGTGGTTTGGATTCGCCCCGGCAGTGATTCAATATCACCGCCGCGGTCGAGCGCCCAAGTATGGCCGGTCGAGGTGGACCCTGGCCAAAAAGCTCAAATACTTTGTCGATTCGTTCGTGGCCTTTTCCTATTTTCCCATCCGCCTGGCCACGGTGACGGGTTTGGCCGTCAGTTTCCTGGGCCTTCTTTATGCCGGATACGTGATCTTGGCCCGATTGTTATTTGACATCCCCACCGAGGGATGGGCTTCGTTGATGGTGGTATTGCTGGTGGTTTCCGGAGTGCAAATGCTCATGACGGGAATCCTGGGGGAGTACCTGTGGCGCAACCTGGAAGAAACGCGGCGGCGTCCCCGCTACGTGGTGGAAAAAGTGGTATCTGCCCGGGAAGCGACCGAACTAAAACAATCGCAACCCCCTAGCCGCGCTGCCTGATTGGTAGGTCAGGCTTTCCAGCCTGACCCAGAGCGCCCAAAGTCAATCACGTGGTCAACTATTAGGATCCGTCAGCCTGGAAAGGCTGACCTACAGTTTCAAAGCGCTGCCTGAGGAAGATCATGACCACACCATCCTCCCTGAACATTGGCCTCAACGCCCAGTTGCATCCGGGCGACGCCGGCGGTACCGCGCAGAATTTCGCCCGCCTGGTCCGCGCCTTGAGCGCGGTTAGCCGAGGCGAAACTGTCACGCTGATTGGAAAAAAAGAGCATTCCGGTTGGCTGCAAAACCTGGTCAACGGACCTCATCGGGTACTTGCCGCCGATGTGCTGCCTCCCGCCAAGCGGTTGACTGGTTTTCGCACGGGCTTGTATACCCTTCGCCGGACATTGCGGGCGGTCATGGGGCAGCGCTCTTTTGCCTGGTATCTGCGGCGGGCCGGCGTGAACGTGGTTCATTTTCCTTTTCAGCAATGGCACGCCACGGATTTGCCCTTCATCTACGAACCCTGGGACCTGCAACATTTGCACTTGCCGGAATTCTTCACCCCGGTGGAAATCCAGCTCCGGGAGACGTCCTATCGGCAAGGCTGCGAGCAGGCGGCACTGGTCGTGACGGCCTGCCACTGGACCAAACAGGACATCATCAGACACTATGGCATACCCAGTGAAAAAATCGCCGTCATCCGGCGGGGAGCCTTCGATCATCCCGTCCATCCGCTGGCCCCCGACCAGGCCCGCCAAACTCTGGCCGCGCTGGGATTGGAGTCGGGTTACTTGTTGTTTCCCGCCAAGGATTTCCCGCACAAGAATCACCTTCTCCTTTTTGAAGCCCTTGCCCGGGTGCGGCGGCGCGGCCTGGACGCCCGGCTGGTTTGTTGCGGCCGGTTGCGGGACAAAAATCGCCACGATTGGACCCGGTATCTGGAACAGCTAGCCCTGACAGGTCAGGTGCATTTGCTGGGGCGCGTGGAAGACAGCGTGATGCCGGCTCTTTATTGCGGCGCCCGCGCTCTGGTTTTCCCCTCGCTGTTTGAGGGGCTGGGCATACCCATCCTGGAAGCGTTCGCGTACGGCTTGCCCGTGGTCACCACGCGGGTTACCTGCATTCCCGAGGTAGCCCAGGATGCGGCTTTTTATGCCGATGGGCGGTCGGCGGATTCTCTGGCCGACGCCATTGCCCGGATCTACACGGAGGAATCCGCCGTGGCCCACTGTCGCCGCCGCGGCCGGGAACTGCTCGGGGCCTATGATTGGGAACAAGCCGCCCGCTTGTTCCTGGCGTGTTATCACTGCTTGACGGGAACCGCTGACGCCACCGACCAGCGTCTGTTCCAATCGACCCTGACCGCCCCTTCAGGGAAAGCAGCCTAGTGGCAAAGGCGAGCCGAGCGACGTAAGTCGCCGGGTTGCGACGCCCGCGCCTTATAGGGCCGCTTTCGCGGCCCGGCTGGGTGTGCCCATCGTTTCCGGGGCCCTCTTCCCTATCCGAAGAAGAGAGAAAGATTAAGAATACGATTAGGATTAGGAAGAGGAAGGACGGCTGCCGCTCGGCGCTGATCTCCTTGGCCTTGGCTTCAACCGCGTAGAGCCGGCGAATTCGTGCCAGCACCAGGTGGGCGCGGGCCGGGTCTGGCGGCAGTGCGTCTGCCGGAAACGCCGCCGCCCGCCGCTGGCCGCCGCGCCGACACCAAGTTGTGGGCCGCCTTCGTCCTCAGCGGCCTGGGGCGATAGTGCCAACCGAGTGCCGGCCTCCGGGCCTCGGCGATGAAGAAAGGACTTCCCATGACCGCCCGTTTTCTTGCCGTGATCCTTGTGTTGGCGCTGGCCGCCGGGCTCCGGCTCGTCCCGGCCCAGAAACCGCCGGCCACGGCCGAGGCCGCATCGATGCCTTGAAACCTTCCTCGTTACCATTAGGGATACGGCGAGAATTTACCTGCCAAAGTAGAAGGACCACTCCGTGTGCCGGGCGCTTTTCAGCCCTGCACGGATTTCAAGAATCTCGATTTACAAGGGATATTTTTCGAGAACGAAATAACCGCTTTCCCCCATTCCCAGCCGACGGTAGGTATTCTCGGCGGCATGATTGGCACGCTCGACCATCAGGCGCAGGCCGATGACCTCCGGGTCCTTGCGGGCGGCGTTGTACACGTATTCGAACAGCGCGCGAAACACGCCGCGGCGGCGGTATTCGGGGCGGACGTAGACACTCTGAATCCACCAGAACCAGCCGTTGCGCCAGTCGCTCCATTCGTAAGTGACAGCCGCCTGGCCCAGGACGGCGCCGTGATCGTCGGCGAGGAAATAGCGGCCCTTGTGCGCATCGGCCAGGCCGGCGGCGACCCCGGGGGCCAGCAAAGCGGGATCGAGCGTTTTCCCTTCGCTTTCCAGGGCCAGCAGGCGATTGAATTCGATGACCACGGCAGCGTCGGCCGGGGTGGCGACTCGGACGGTCCACGGCATGGTTGCCCTGCCTAAAATACTCCGAAGGAGTTAAAGAACCTATGCGTCTTCCGGGACCTTGCCCGGAAGAAATGGCCCCTTTCGGGGCAGGTGAAAAATTG
>CAZFGM010000729.1:0-3627 GCA_964518515.1 uncultured Alcaligenaceae bacterium
AAGCGGTGCAAACCATCAGCCAGCGCGGCCGTGAAAAATTCCCCGGCCAACACCCCGACCTCACCGAGCTGACCTGTCTCTTGGCCGAATAAAACGAAGGCTTGCCCCAAGGCGAGCAAATCCAACTGGGCCAAATTCCCAACTATGTCTTAAATTTTAATGAGACCCTGGGCATTTGACCCCCTGGCTGCCGATAGCCATTGCCCTGTGGATTGCGAGCATCTTCGTGCCAGGTGCGGGTCCTTTGCAGCTGATCTGGAACGTGTTGGTATTCGTGGTCACCAATTTCACGCGTCTCGTGCAGCTTTTGGGAACTTTTGGCCAGGCTGAGGGCTTCGCTCTCGATTTGCCGGACGCGCCGGCGGGCGACCAGGGATGGAATCCTCCGTGGGCAGACATCCATCCAAGATTTGGTTGGCGTGTTCTGCGTGAAGAATCCACGGAAAGGAAGCCCCGCGCCGAATGGAAGGGCCTTTCATAAACCATTCTCCATGCAGGAACCCTACCACATCGCCTTGATCGGCTGCGGCACGGTCGGCACCGGGGTGGCCAAGCTGCTGCTGGAGCAGCCCCAGCGGCTGGCGGCCCGCGCCGGCCGGCCCCTGGTCCTCAAATGCGTCGTCGTCCTGCATCCGGACAAGGCCCGCGACGTCGCCCTGCCGCGAAATCTGCTCACGACCAACCTCAAGACCGTGCTTGAGGATCCCAGCATTCACGTGGCCGTCGAGGTGGTCGGCGGCGTGGACTGGGCGCGGCGGGCCATTGTCGATGTGCTGGCGGCCGGCAAAGACGTGGTCACGGCCAACAAAGCCCTGCTGGCACAACACGGCGCCGAGATTTTCGACGCCGGCCGGCGGCATGGCCGGGCCGTGGCCTTCGAGGCCTCGGTCGCCGGCGGCATTCCCATCATCGCCGCCCTGTGCCAGAGCCTGGCCGCCAATCAGATCTTGTCGCTGCAGGCCATCCTCAACGGCACCAGCAACTTCATCCTTACCGGCATGAGCGAGACGGGCCGCAGTTACGCGCAAGCCCTGGCCGAGGCCCAGAAGCGCGGCTACGCCGAGGCCGATCCGACCCTCGACGTGGACGGCACCGACGCCGCCCACAAGCTGGCCATCCTGGTGCAGATCGCCTTCGGCCTGGCCGTGCCGCTATCGGCCATTCCGCGGCGCGGCATCGCCGACATCCAGCAGGCCGACATCCGCTTCGCCCACGAGCTGGGTTACACCATCAAACTGCTGGCCGAGGCCTGGCTCCACGAAAACCAGCTGTCCCTGCACGTATCGCCGGTCATGCTGCGCCACCTGACGCCGCTGGCCCAGGTCCGTGACGCCTACAACGCCATTTACATTGTTGGCGATGCGGTCGGCAATACGCTGTACTACGGCCGCGGCGCCGGCGGGATGCCCACCGCCAGCGCCGTCGTCGCCGACCTCATCGACATGGCCGTCGGCCGGGCCCAGCGCACCTTTCAAACGCTTCGCCTGTGGTCGGGCAATGCCAATCCTCTGACCATGCAGCCGCCGGCCACCGTCCGCAGCCGATTTTATCTACGCCTCTTGGTCACCGATCGTCCCGGCGTCATGGCCGAGGTTGCCGGCTGCCTGGCCGGGCACCACATCAGCATCGCCTCGATCATCCAGCACGAGGCTCTAGAAGACCACGAAGGCGACACCGTGCCCCTGGTCATCATGACGCACAACGCCCCGACCGGCGACTTCACCACCGCCGTTGCCGACATCGACCGCCTGGCATGCGTGGCGACGCCGGCGGTGTATTATCCGGTTGAGGATTGAAAGCGGTGATTTCGGAAAAGGACAAAAGGTTCGCCTTAGCCGCTCAGATTCTTTTGCGCCTTTCGCTCTGCTTGTCGGAATTAGGGAGCTTGCGTCGTCGTTCCCCCGGATGCGATTCAGTAGCACCCCCTGTGGCATGACGCCCGCAGTCAAAGCCCACATCGAGGTCTGATGCCGGATGAGCGGCCGGGAACTGGCGGAAGCGCTGCCCTCTCGATATCCTAACTTGAAAGTTTTGTTCGTCAGCGGTGACCCCGACGATGTGGTGATGCGTCACGCATGGAACTATAACCACGCGGTCCACTTGGCGAACCGCGTGGGGATGGCAGTCGTCACCGCCAGCTACAAGTCCAGGGCGTAACCCTCACAACGAGAACCTGCACAAAGGATTTCCCATGATCCGCGTCTTTCTTTGGTCTGTTGTTCTGGTTGGGGTTTGCCCTCCGCGCGCTGGCGCCGCGGACCCCATTCGTCCCGCCGAGGAAACCAAGCTCTTTAACGGCAAGGACCTGACCGGCTTGACTACCTGGCTCAAGGACGCCAAGCGCGAGGACCCGCGCAAAGTCTTCTCGGTCAAGGACGGCGTGCTGCACATCTCCGGCGATGGGTTTGGTTACGTCGCCACCGCCAAGGAATACAAGGACTATCACTTGATCGTCGAGTTCAAGTGGGGCAAACGGACCGACGGCGGCAAGTATGTCCGCAACTCCGGTATTTTGTTGAACGCCACGGGGCCCGACGGCGGCGCCGGCGGCGCCTGGATGGCCTCCATCGAATGCCAACTCGCCCAGGGCTGCGTCGGCGACCTCATCGTCATCCGCGGCAAGGACGCCAAGGGCGCGGTTATTCCCGTGGCCTTCACCAGCGACGTGGTCCTCGGCCCCGACAAGCGGCCGCGCTGGAAAAAGAGCGGCGACCAGCGCGTCTTCACCAAGGGCCAGCTCTGGTGGACCAAGCACGATCCCACCTTCAAGGAATTCATCGATACCCGCGGCAAGGACGACGTCGAAAGTCCGCTGGGTGAATGGACCAAGGTCGAATGCTTGTGCCAGGGCAACCGCATCACCGTCAAGGTCAATGGCCACACCGTCAATCATTGCTACGACGCCTTTCCGGCGGCCGGCAAGATCTTGCTCCAATCGGAAGGGTTCGAAGTACATGTCCGCCGATTTGAATTGCGGCCGCTGCCCCAGTAGCCACCACAAGTGAGAAAGGGGACATTCTTTGCGCCAAGAACCTTGGGAAAGGGGAAAGCGATGTAAGTAGCATCGGGTAGACAGCGAGTGCCGATGCCGTGTGATCGAGCCCCGAAATTACCTCTCGAGGAGAGAATGCGTGTGGGGCCGTGCCGACCTACCGCAATGGCCTGTACCCCTGGGACCCCGCCGCCGAGCACGCCGAAACATCGGCGGTACGAAAAGAAGGTGAACCCCGATAAGAAGAGCGCTGTGAGTTTCCTGCCTGGGGGCACCGAAAATGAACCAAGGACTTGCTGCCAGGCAGCAAGTCCTTGGTGGTTTATGCCGAAGAGAGGACTCGAACCTCCACACCCTTAACGGGTACCAGGTCCTGAACCTGGCGCGTCTGCCAATTCCGCCACTTCGGCAGGGCCATTTCATCTTAGAGGCCCCGGGCAACTGGCGTCAAGGCATTGCAGGTGTTAACCGGGATTACCGCCGGGGGCGGGATTTCCTGGTCGTGGAGGAAACCCGCCGGGGTTGCCGCCGGGAGGGAATCCGGGATTACCACCTGGAGGGAATCCAGGATTGCCACCGGGGTTTCCGCCTGGCGGGAATCCAGGATTGCCGCCTGGCGGGAAACCGGGATTACC
>CAZFGM010000730.1:0-3626 GCA_964518515.1 uncultured Alcaligenaceae bacterium
TCTGCCCCGAAAGGGGCCACTTCTTCGGGGCAGGGTCCCGGAAGAAGCGTAGGAACTTAACAACGCTTACTCCGCAGGGATTCCTTTCCGGAGGGCCTCTTTGTCGGCCCTGTCCGCCGCCTGCGCGGCCTGTTTGTATTGGCGGCGGACCACCTCGACCAGGGCCAGGTGAAGGTTGGAACCTGGCGATTCCGCCCGCAGCCGGTTAAGTACGATCGGTTCAAGCGGCACCCCCGTGGCGGGCAAATCCTGGACCTCGGGGGCGCAGGGCAGCAAATACGCCTGGGTGATGGACAACCTGGTAAGGGTCAGAGCCCGATGAACCAAGGCCGGATCCCTCAGGTGTCCCTGGTGAAGGAAACTTTCAAACCCACGCCTGCTCCGAATCCGCGCCAAGGCGGAAACCAGCGCGTCAGGCCCTGCCAAGGCCTGAGCCAGCCAACGGGCATCGAGGAATTCTTCAAGAAAGGCAATATCTTGCCAGTCCGTCTCCCTTTCGGTTTCCTTGCTCCGCACCAGATCGGGGAGGGAGAGGAAGGCCAGGGTCCGGCCTCCGTATACGCCCTGTTCCCGCCGGGAAAATAGTTCGGGGAAGGGGGGGAACAAATGGTTTTCGCGCCAGAATTCGAGCCATTCTTCGCGCCCACTCGGGAGGGTTCCGATCTGAAACCGCCGGAAGGCCTTGGGCCGCCAACTCGGCCCCTCGATCAGCGGCTTGCCGGCGAAAAGAAAAGTCTGGCTTAGCTTGTCCGGCAAATCGTCCCAGCACTCCGGGGCGAGGTGCAGGTCGAAATCGACAGTGTTACGGTCCACACCGTAGAAGCGAACCGCGTGTCCGCCCATGACCAGGCAGGTCAAGCCGACGGCTTGCAGCGCGGTCAGGATGTCGGCCAGACGTTCTTCGGGGCTCACAAGAGAGAATCCTCCCATCCCCTGCTCCCGTGCGCGCGGACGAGGTTCAGCAGGGGGTGCCGGCTCAACTCTTCATTGGTCAGCGGACCACGGAGCAACTCAAGAATTTCCGGAATCGCGGCATCCAGATACTTTTCTTCCGCCTCGTGGAGCGTCCGCGCCTCACCGCGAAGAAGGTACTGAATTACTGGATCGTCGGTGACGCCAGGAATCTGCTGTTGCGAAACCATCATGAGTCCTTCCCATTTCCATTCTACCCGAAGACTTGCCGGCGGCGAAGAGGCTCGCTGAGCAAAAGTACGTCGGAAAGCCTGGAGGCCCCTTTTCGCCGGTCTAACGGCTACTTCCGTCCCGGTGATGTTAAAATTCCTCGCAAGCGCTCGGCCACGACCTTTTCTTCGCCGGCTTGCAGGGTCAAGACCGAGATCAGAATCCCCCGCTCGCCGGTGCCGCTGACCCGGCCGATCTGGATAGGGGGGACGCCCTGAGCCAGTTCGCGGGTGACCTGTGCCCGCGTCAACTTGAGCCGTTTTTCGTCCCAGGTGAGGATAAGGTGCGGCACGTGGTTGGCAATGGGCGGCACGATGCGCTCGGCTTGTAAGGAGGGAAGGTCCGTCACGGCCTTTTCGATGACGTCGATCCGCCGTTCATACTCTTTCCATTCGGCCTGGTGATCCAGCTTGACGAAGCGCTGGACCGCCGCCAGCAGGGCAACCATGTCTTCCTTGCTCACCTTCATCATGCGGCCGATGGAAGGGCAGTACGGATTGGTGTTGCGCTTGGCCGCCTCGATGAGCGCCTTGCGGCCGAGCAACAGGCCGGTATCGTTGGGGCCGCGCAGGGCCTTGCCGCCGCTGAAGGCGACCAGGTCAAAGCCCATGCGGTTGTATGCCGACAAGCGTTCGAGCGGCGGCACGTCGGCGGCGGCATCCAACAGGGTCGGCACCTTGTGCCGCTGCCCCAGCTCGATCCACTCGCGCCGCCCGATCTTGCCGTCCGGCTCGGCCTTGTTCATGAAGAACATCAGGGCCGTCCGCGGGGTGACGACCTTGCGGACGTCCGCCGACGTCTCGACGTCGATCAACCGCACGCCGACGTTGGTCAGCTGGTTGTCGTAACAAGAATGATGGGTCTTTTGCAGGATCACCTCGTTCTTCATGGCGGTGGTGTCGGGGAGTCTGCCGATGTGTTTGCGATCGCCACCGGTAACGGCGGCGGCCGCGGCGAGCTGCATGGCGCCCGCGGCGCCGGTGGTCACCAGGGCCGCCTCGACGCCGATGAGCCCGGCGATGCGCTCGCCCACGCGGTCCTGAAGCTCCAGAAGATTGACGAAGTGGCGGCTCGCCTCCACCCAGGCGGCGACGACTTCGGGCGGCATCACCGAGCCGCCCAGGTTCGTCACGGTGCCGGTGGCATTGATGACGTGCCGGACCCCCAGGGCCTGGTACACGCTGGGCCGGCCGGCATTCGCCGCCCCCAGGGCAGCCTCGGCGAGGGCCCCGCCCAGGGCCAGCCCGGCACCGGTCTGCAGCAAGCCACGGCGGGTGATCTTGTCCGTTATCTTTTTCATCACCTATCCTCAGGGGCAAAAGATGGAGGCGTTGATTTGGCCGATTCCGCGCGGTCTGGATTGCGGCGAGCCGAGTAAAGTCTTAAACCTGACCGCGCGAAGTATAAACTACCACGCGGACAATCGCTTCGCCAGGATTTCTGGAGGGTGCATACCTGTTTCTGCGCGGGGGCATTCTGTCCGAGCCGGAAGCGTGAGCGACGGGAGCAGCCCAGCCGTCGCTTACGCTTCCGGCTCGGACAGCACGCTCCCCCCGTCCGCAAGAACGGGTTTGCACCCATTTCTGGGCGAAGGAAAAAAACCGTCTTCACCCGGGTGGCGCGCTTGGTCGGAGAAAACGTCAATTCCCATTGGCAAGGGACTCCGCGGACGCTAAACGTAAACTCGTTGCTCCAAGTCGATTTCTTTGTTCATTCCCGAAAAGCGGGCCCGCAAACCGCACAGTGCGGATTCCGCCGCAGTTGCACCTTGCGAAACGCCATCTCACGCAGGTCGGCCACGAGCATCTGGCCGGTCAGGGGTTGGCCAAAACCGGCCAGCACCTTGATAGCTTCCATGGCGCCCAGGCAGCCGACGGTGCCGGCGACGGCGCCGAACACCGGGAATTGCCGCTGCCAGGCCGGCGGCTCCTCGGGATACAGACATGCCAGGCAAGGCGTCTGGCCCGGCAGCACCGTGGTGAGCTGCACTTCCAGCTCGAACATGGCGCAGTCCACCAGCGGTTTGTTGTTGGCCACGGCGGCGCGATTCAGCAGCAGCCGTTCGCCAAAGCGCGGAGCGCAACTGACCACCGCATCGACCTGGCCCACCAGCCGATCGACATTGGCCTCGGACACGTTTTCATTAACGGCCAGAACGTCGATGAGCGGATTGAAGTCGCGCAGCCGGCGGGCGGCTTGCTCGACGCGCGAAGTGCCGAGGCTAGCGTGCGACATGAGGAGCTGGCGATTGAGATCGGGCAGTTCGAGATCGCCGGCGTGGGCCAGCAGCAAACGGCCGACGCCGGCGGCGGCGAGTTGATAGGCCGCCGCTCCACCGACGCCGCCGCAGCGCGACACCAGCACCGCCGCCCCCTTGAGGCGCTCTTGGCCCGCTGCGCCAAAATCCGACACCCACATCTGCCATTCGTAGCGGGCGCGATCGT
>CAZFGM010000731.1:0-3625 GCA_964518515.1 uncultured Alcaligenaceae bacterium
CGGAATTACCGAAACCGCAAAGTAATTTGCGGCGCAAAGCGTGTCCTGCACCCGGTGTGTTGTCGAAAAAAAACAATCAGCTTGATGTTACGATAAGATTTGCTATGGTCAATGTTGTTTGTTCGCCGGTTCGACCGGCCGCCGGGTAGTGTGAATCCAGACAGGCGGCGAAAGGGGGGGCGACCATGTTAAGCATTCTCGGTCGCGGCGCGAAACTGTGTGACGGCCTCGAGCGCCGGGAGTTTTTGCGGGTCGGCGGACTGTCCCTATTCGGGCTGACGCTGCCGCAACTCTTGCGGGCGAGTGACCCCCAGGGACGGCCGTCCCTGGGCTTGCGCCGCGGCCGGGCCAAGGCGGTGATCCTGTTCAACTTGCTTGGCGGGCCCAGCCACCTCGACATGTTCGACCTCAAGCCGCTCGCCCCGGCCAATATCCGCGGCGAATTCCGGCCCATCGCCACGTCGCTGACCGGCCTGCGCATCTGCGAGCACTTGCCCACCACGGCCCGGTTCATGCACAAGGCCTGCTTGATCCGCACCATCTCGCACACCTACAACTCGCACGATCCGTTGCCGATCATGACCGGGTTCACCGGCGCCAACCCGCAGCTGCAAGCCCAGCCGTCCGATCCGCCGGACATCGGAGCCATTTGCCAGTACCTGGGCATGGGCCCGCGCGACATGCCCGGGGCGGTGTGCCTGCCCTGCTTTCCGGGCTCGGGCGAAAGCTATCGCCGCGGCGGGCCCTACGGCGGCTTTCTGGGCAGCCAGTACGACCCGCTCTTCGCCCTGTGCAATCCGACGTTCGCGCGCGAGCCGCGCGTTCAATACTACGACCCGGTCATGCCCAAGGGGGAACCGTTTCTACCCGGATTGGATGGCATTCCGCAGATGACCGTCAATCGCTTCGATGGCCGGCGCTCGCTGGTAGAGCGGCTGGACGACACCTTTGCCCGCGCCCGGCGGTCGGCGTCCTTGAGCCGCTTTGACAGCTTCCAGCATCGCGCCTTCGACCTGTTGACTTCCAACAAGACGCGCGACGCCTTCGATCTGTCGAAGGAACCCAACCGCGTCCGCGACCGCTATGGCCGCAACCTGTACGGCGCCAGCCTGTTGATCGCCCGCCGGCTGGTCGAGGCCGGCGTGCCCTTCGTCAGCGTGCATCAGGAAATCTTCCGGCACTACGGCCACGCCTACGACATGCACGAGAACAACTTCGGCATGCTCAAGGATCACAACCTGCCGCTGTTGGATCAGTTATATCCCGCGCTGATCGAGGACCTGGAAGCGCGCGGCCTCCTGGACCAGACCCTGGTGATCGTGATGGGCGAGATGGGCCGCATGCCGCGGATCAACGGCAAAGCGGGCCGCGACCACTGGCCGCAGTGCGGCTTCAGCCTGCTGACCGGCGGCGGCATCCGCCCCGGCACCGTGCATGGCGCCACCGACCCGCACGCCGCCTACCCCGTGACCCAGCTGGTGCGGCCCGCCGACCTCGTCGCCACCGTCTACCACCTCCTCGGCATCGACCCGCACATGACCGTGAACGACCGCCTCGCCCGTCCCATCCCCATCGCCCACGGCGGCGAGCCGATTCAGGGGGTGCTGGCGTGAACGAGCGACCGCGGTTGGCCAAATCGGAAACCCGGTGGGGTCGAAATGATCAAGCAGATGACGGTGAGGCATTTCAAAGCACTGCGAGAGGTCACGGTAGAACTGGCCCCATTTAGCGTCCTGATCCGCCCAAACGATACCGGCAAGACAAGTTCTCTGGAAGCAATGTACGCCATCTCGGAGAGCACTCGTAACTCCCTAACCAATTGCTTCTGGTCGCCATGGCAGAATCGCGAATTAGTACTAAACGGGCGGTGGACCAGCCGGTGGCTCCGGGGGAACTGCTGGACGGCAGGCGCATCCGGCATCCGGGCACGGATTTGTCGGGCCAACTCTTTCGTGTTGTTAAGCAACTCCAGCCCAGGATGGTGCAGATTACGCCTGCGATACAGAGGATGAGCAGCGCGCAGAAAAAAGCACAAACGTGAACTCGGTGTCGAATTCTTTGTGCAAGTATTCCATTGTCCACCCACTGAATCGCAGATTGGCTGATTTCTCAATACCCCTATTTTTTTGATTATACCGGCAGTTTCCATTTCGGGATACTGCGCACGGGAAATCCTTCCGAACGCGAAATGCAAGGTTTATTAACCCCCCCGGCCGGGGATTCAAAATAAACCACGACCGCGGCGGGGGTGATAACCGGCATACTCCGTAAAGCTCCCCGAGGTGGAGTCGAACCGGTCCCATTCGCCCGGTTTGGGCCTGGACTCTTGCAATTCGGCCCCGCCGGTTTTTCCGGAGGGGTCACGCGACTTGTCGTAACACCCCTTGCCGCTGCCAGGCGACCTGGCGGGCCAGACCCTCATCGAGTGAAATGCGGGGTTGCCAGCCGAGGTGGCGGCGCAGCCGGGCGGTGTCGGCGAAGGTGTAGCGCTGGTCGCCGGGGCGGGCCGGCTCAAGCCGCACGCTGGCCCGCCGGCTGGTAAAGGCTTCGAGCTTGGCGAGAATGTCCCAGACACTGGCCGCTTCGCCGCCGCCGACGTTGTAGGTTTCGCCGACCGGCGCTTCCAGGGAGGCCGCGGTCGCCGCCGTGCAATCGTCGATGTAGGTGTTGCCGCGCACTTGCCGGCCATCGCCGTAGACCACGGTCTCCTGGCCGGTCAACAGGGCGTGAATGAAGCGGTAATAGCCCATCTCCGGGCGCTGCCGCGGCCCGTAGACGGAAAAGTAGCGCAACACGACCAGCGGCAAGTCGTGCTCTTCGAAGAACGCCCGGCACAGGTTTTCCGCGGCCAGCTTGGTGACGCCGTACGGCGAGATCGGCCGCACCGGCAAAGTTTCATCCCCGGAGCCAAAGCGGCCATATACCGACGAGGTGGAAGCATAAACGAACCGCCGCAAGGTCCCCGAGCCGCGAACCGCTTGCAAAAGCCGCTGCGTCGCCGTCAGATTGCAGCCCGCGTACAGATCGAAGTCGGTCCAGCTTTTCGCCAGCCCCGGCATGGCGGCCAGGTGAAACACCGCCGCGACGCCGTCGAGCAAATCGTCACAACAGTCGTGGCGCAAGTCGCGTGTGTGGAAAGTGAAATGGGCGTGGTTATTGGCCGCGGCCAGATTGGCTTCCTTGACCGCCCGCGGATAGTAAGGGATAAAGGCATCCACGCCCACCACGGCATGGCCATCGGCGAGCAGCCGTTCGCATAGATGCGAGCCGATGAATCCCGCGGCCCCGGTGACCAGACATTTCATGACCGCCCTCCTCCATGAATCGCGGCCCGCCGGCAACGTTGCAAGCCCGCAGGCGCTTTGAGCCTGCGGTGTTGGGGGTCATGTTAGCAAAGCCCGGGCATTCTGGCAATTCGGTTTGAGGGACGGGTTTGCCAAAGTTTAGCCGCGGAGGGGCGGAGGGTAGCCCCGGCCGAAGCTTTGCGAGGCCGGGGAGACCGGTCCTGGCACCTCTCTCTCCGTTGCCCCTCCGGGGTTAGCAACCGGGGAAACACCTCTCGATCTCCAGGGCTCGCAAAGCCTCGCCTTGGGCTACAGTCCGCCGCCCCTCCGGGGCTTGACCA
>CAZFGM010000732.1:0-2231 GCA_964518515.1 uncultured Alcaligenaceae bacterium
AAGCCGGGCAACATCATGCTCGGCAAATATGGCGAGACTCTGGTGGTGGACTGGGGGCTGGCCAAGTCAGGGGTCAGGAGTCAGGAGTCAGGAGACAGGGGTCAGGGATCAGGAGACAGGGGTCAGGAGACAGGGGTCAGGGAAGCGACCTTGCGGCCGGCGTCGGCAAGCGGCAGCGCCGAAACCCAGGCGGGCAAGGCCATGGGCACACCGGTGTTCATGAGCCCGGAGCAGGCCGCCGGCCGGCTCGATTTACTCGGTCCCGCCAGCGACGTCTACAGCCTCGGAGCGACCCTGTATTGCCTGCTGACCGGCCGGGCGCCCTTCGCCGACCCGGACACGGCGGTCGTGCTGCACAAAGTGCAGCGGGGTGAATTTCTCCGTCCCCGGCTGGCGAACGCGCAGGTGCCGGCTGCCCTGGAAGCCGTGTGCTTGAAGGCCATGGCTTTGCAGCAGGACCGGCGCTACGACTCGCCGCGCGCCCTGGCCGACGACATCGAGCACTGGCTGGCCGACGAGCCGGTCAGCGCCTGGCCGGAGCCGTGGACGGTGAAAACGGGGCGCTGGATGCGCCGCCACAAGCCGCTGGTGAGCGGCGCAGCGGCGGCGCTGCTGGTCGGCGTGATCGCCCTGACGGGTGGCACCATCTGGTATCAAGGGCATCAGGCCGAGGCGGCGCGCAAGCTGGCCCTGACCGAGCAAGCCGTGCGACAAAGCCTGGACCAGGCCCGAGAGACCCGGAACAAGCTGCACGCGACTCTCAAGATACCCGGCGGGGTCCAAGAGTTTCTCAACCAGCCCGCGCGCTGGGAGGTGCAGATCAAAACGGCCCGCGCCGCCTGGCAGCGCGCGAAGGCCCTGGCGGCCAATGCAGAAGAAAGTCTCGATCCGGATTTGATGGAACAGCTCCAGAAATTGGACGAGGAGCTGGCCCGCGATCAGACCGATTTTGACCTGGCCCAACGCCTGGAAAAGATTCGCCTGGATACCGCTATCGTTGTCGAAGGCAAATTCAATCATGCCCACGCGGAGAAGGAGTATCCACGGGCCTTTGCGGATGCCGGGCTTGCTATGGAACCGGGCCGGCAGAAAGAAACGGCCAGGCTGATCCAGCAATCGGCCATCAAGGATCAACTGCTGGCGGCAATAGACCATTGGGCCTCGGTAGCATATTGGGCCAAGGAACATGACCTGTGCAAAGGGTTACTTGAGGTGGCCCGCCTAGCCGACCCCGATCCCTGGCGCGATCAGGTTCGCGACCTAGCGTTGTGGAAAAACCCGGCCGCAATCGGAAAACTGGCGGACGCGGTTCAAACTGACCAGGAAACCCTGGGGCGCCTGTCGCCGCAAATGTTGCATTTGATGTCCCACTTGCTTCATAAAGTGAAACAAGAACCTTTGCTACGCAAAGCTCAGGCCGTCCACTCCGCGGACTTTTGGCTCAACTACAATCTGGGCGTTATCTTGGAAAACAACAAGAAAAAGGCGTCAGAAGCCGCCGGGTTTTACCGCGTGGCTTTGGCGATCCGGCCGAAAACACCAGCCGCCTGGTTCGGCCTCGGCAATGCCCTGAACGACCAGAAGGACCTACCTGCGGCCATCGACGCCTGGAAAAAAGCCCTGGCCATCGATGCCAAATTCGCCCCTGCCTGGAACAACCTTGGCGCTGCCCTTTACAATCAAAAGGACCTGCCTGGCGCCATCGACGCCTGCAAAAAGGCCCTGGCCATCGATGCCAAAGACGCCGAGGCCTGGAACAACCTTGGCAATGCCCTGTGTGACCAGAAAGACCTTCCCGCGGGCATCGACGCCTACAAGAAAGCCCTGGCCATCGATGCCAAATTGGCCCCGGCCTGGAACAACCTTGGCAATGCCCTGTGTGACCAGAAAGACCTTCCCGCGGGCATCGACGCCTACAAGAAAGCCCTGGCCATCAATCCCCAATTGGCCCAGGCCTGGAATAACCTTGGCAATGCCCTGCGTGACCAGAAAGACCTTCCCGCGGCAATCGCCGCGTTCGAGAAATACCTGGCCATCCGTCCCAAGGACGCCGACATCTGGCACCGCCTCGGCCTTGTCCTGCGCGACCAGAAGGACCTGCCGGCAGCCATCGACGCCTTCAAGAAAGCCCTGGCCATCAATCCCAAAGACGCCGCACGCTGGAACAACCTCGGCTTTGTCCTGCGCGACCAGAAGGACCTGCCGGCAGCCATCGACGCCTTCAAGAAAGC
>CAZFGM010000732.1:2331-3621 GCA_964518515.1 uncultured Alcaligenaceae bacterium
CCTGGCCATCGATGCCAAAGACGCAAAGGTCTGGACCAACCTCGGCTTGGCCCAGTACTTCCTGAAGGACTTGCCGGCGGCCATCGACGCCTACAAAAAAGCCCTGGCCATCAATCCCCAATACGCCGGTGCCTGGAACGAACTCGGCATTGCCCTGGCCAACCAGAAGGACCTGCCCGCGGGCATCGATGCCTACTCAAAGGCAATCGATTTGGATCCGAACTTTGCTGAGGCGCACTGCAATCTGGGCATCCTGCTCAGGGACCACGGCGATTTTGCGGCGGCCCTCAAACCTTTGCAAAAGGGACACGACCTTGGCAGCCGGCGGCCGGGCTGGCCTTACCCTTCCGCCGCCTGGGTCAAGCAATGTAAGCAGCTCTTGGCCCTGGAGCAAAAGCTTCCCGCCGTGCTGCAAGGGGAGGCAGCCAGCGCCGGCGACCTGCTGGCCCTGGCGGACCTGTGCCAGCGCTATAAGAAGCGCTACCGCGACTCTGCGGCGCTGTTTTCGAAGGCCTTGGCCGCCGAACCGCAATTGGCTGAGGACCTCGGCAGAGGCTATCGCTACAACGCTGCCTGTGCCGCAGCCCTTGCATACGTCGGAAAGGGCGTCGGGATTGATAAAATCGAGGCCAAAAAAAAGACTACCCTAAGTCAACAAGCGCGTGAATGGCTCCAGGCCGACTTGACCGCTCGTGCCCGGCTGCTGGAGAAGAATCCCTTTGTCGCGGTCCGAATCCAACATGATATACAGCACTGGCAGCGCGATGCCGATCTTGCCGGCCTGCGCGACGAGAAGGAACTCGCCAAGCTCCCCGCCGATGAGCGTGCCGCCTGGCAAAAGCTCTGGGGCGAGGTCGAGGCGCTGTCCAGGCAAGCCCGCGCCAGCTACACCCAGACCGAGCACAAGGGCCAACTGAGCGAAAAAGTGCGGGAGCAACCCTATCCGCTCAAAATGTCGGCCGGCAAAACCTACATGATCGACATGGAAAGCCCGCAGTTCGACACCTACCTGCGCCTGGAAGACGATAAGGGCAAGGTCGTGGCCGAGAACGACGACATCAGCAAGGACAACCTGAATTCGCGCATCATCTTCCCCGCCCCAAAAGACGGCAGCTACCGCATCGTGGCCACCTCCTTCGAGCAGCGCGGCAGCGGCAATTACATCATCACCATCCGCGAATTTAATCCCCGCAAGAAGCCCCATTAGTAGCCCAGTGCAGTCTTTCGTGGGACGGGGCTTGCCGGCGGCGGCATCAAGGGCGGCGTCACCCACGGCACCAGCGACGAATG
>CAZFGM010000733.1:0-3611 GCA_964518515.1 uncultured Alcaligenaceae bacterium
CCTTCTCGCCGGTGGCCGGGTCGCGCGTGAACGCCACTCCGGTGCAGCAATCGTCGCCCATGTTGCCGAACACCATCGAGCAGATATTCGCCGCCGTGCCCCAGTCGTGCGGATAGCCGTACTGCCGGCGGTAGACGATGGCCCGGTCGTTCATCCACGAGCCGAACACGGCCCCGATCGCCTGCCACATTTGTTCGAGCGGATCGTCGGGAAAGTCCTTGCCGGTCCGCTCCTTGACCGCCTTCTTGAAGCGCTTGACCAACTCCTTGAGGTCCTCGGTCGTCAGCTCGGTGTCGAGCTTGACTCCCTTGGCATGTTTTAGCTCGTCCATGATGTGCTCGAAGGGATCGATGTCTTTCTTGGATTGCGGCTTGAGGCCGAGCACCACGTCGCCGTACATTTGCACGAAGCGGCGATAGCTGTCCCAGCCAAAGCGTTCGTTGCCGGTCTTGTCGATCAGGCCGCGCAACGTGGACTCGTTGAGGCCGATGTTCAGCACCGTGTCCATCATGCCCGGCATGGACACGCGGGCCCCCGACCGGCAGGAGACGAGCAGCGGGTTCCTGACATCGCCGAACTTCGCCCCCATGGCTTCTTCGGTCTTCGAGAGGGCAGCCTCAACCTCGGCCTTCAGCTCGGGCGGGTACTTCTGGTCGTGCGAATAATAGTAGGTGCAAATTTCGGTGGTAAGGGTGAAGCCGGCCGGCACCGGCAGGCCGATGTTGGTCATCTCGGCCAGGTTGGCCCCTTTGCCGCCCAGCAGGTTCTTCATGTCGGCCCGGCCGTCCGCCTTGCCGGCGCCGAAAAAGTACACGTATTTCGCCATGGATTGTTCCCGTGAAAGATGGTTCCCCTCCCTGGAGAGAGACTGGAAGGCGGAGTACCGCTTCGGAGTACCGCTTTCCAGCGCGATGCTGAAAATGTACGGATCGGTGGAGGGAGCGTCAAATTCACGGGATTGACGCCAGCGAAGATTGCAGATTTTAGATTGCCGATTGCAGATTTGAAGACCCGGTCTGTAAATCTGCAATCTGAAATCTGCAATCTGCAATTTTCACTCGGTACTTTGCCGGCCGACAATGACTATCGGATTTCCATTAGCGTCCGTATCCGTAGGGGAGCGGCATGCCGTACGGGTAGCCGCCGGGCTGATATCCGACGGCTTGCATGTTCGGCAACTGCCAGCCGGGATACACGGGCGCCTGGGTCATGCGGCTGCCCTGGTTTTGCTGGGGATTGGCCGTCCCAGGAAAAGGCGTCGGCCAATTGGGATACGGGCAGACCGGCGCCGGCACCTGGAAATGGGCCTCATACGGGAAGTACGAGTACCATGGCCCCAGGGTGGCCTGGCAGCCATAGGACTGCATGTTGAAATGGAAGCCCGCGTCCATGTTGCACGGTTGGGCCCGTGCCGCGGATGTTGCCATGACCAAGCCCAGGCCGCCCAGCAGCAGAAACAAGTTGGTTTTTATGGTTCTTGACATGTCCTTGCACCTTGTGAGAGAGGATCGAGCCAGTTTCATTCCAGCTTTGCTCACGCCGGCCGGAGGAGCCAAGAGAAATGGGCGGGCGGGGTGGGGAAAATCCACTAGGGCGACGTTGCCGGCCGCTCAAGCATGAAAGGAAGCGTTCCCGGCCAGCCAGTGTAGTCGTCACGCTCCGCGTGACGGTTCTGCCTGGCGTCCAAGGCGAAGAAGGCCCGTGAGGTGCATCGGGCGGAAGCGGCAAGAATCGATCTTATGGAACAAGCGACCGGGAACGAACGCCCCCTAAAGGATGTCTCCGCTCCCGGTCGCCTACCCCCTGTGGGGCCGATTTGCAATCGGCCGGCACGTCGGCAACGAAAGTTAGCGGTAGTAGCCGCTCTGAGGATAGCCGGGGCTGTAATTGACGTTCCGGTAGGCCGGCGTGTTGAACCAGTAGACCTGGTTCTCGGCGGCCGGAGTCGGAGCGGCCGGCGCGACCGGCGCGGCCGGAGCAGCCGGTGCCGGCATGGTCATGGCTGGACCTTCCGGACCAAAGCCAAACCCCTGATCAGGCCCGTGGGCCATCGGGCCGGCCCCGTAGTAATGGAGATTCTTGTAGAAGCAGCTAGGGCAGTTTGGGCCGCAGTTGACGCAATCGGGAGCCCCCGGGGGCTGGCCGTTGCGGAACACGCCCCAGCAAAAGTTGTTGCCGCCCGACTGATAGTGCCAGTTCACGCCGACGCCGAATTGGCAGTTGACCCATGCCGGCGCCTGCTGCTGCGACAGGGCGACGACCGCCAGGGCCAGGGCCCCGGCCGCGAGAAACTTTTTCATAATCCTCTTCTCACTAAGGGATTCGTGCCGGGCACGTCTCGCCGCGGAGACCCAAATATGCCCAGGCTCCCAAGCATTGCCCAGGATGGCGCAGCCGGCCATGAAATATATGCTTTCTGTGAAAAAGATTCCGGCCTGCGCGTGTTTTCCAGAGAACGAACCAACGAACCGGAGAAAAAACCATTTTTTACTAAAGTTGCTTTCCAGGCCTCACGCCTAGGGCAAGCACCTTCGGCACATCTGGCCGGGCACTTGAGAGAAAAACCACGCCTTTTTTTCCAAGCATGAAAGCGGCGCCGGAATGACCCCGACATCCGGCAAGCTCGACATCGCCACCTAAAGCAAAAAATCGCCCACTTTCATCTTTCTGACAACGCGGCTAAAATCCCTACCATGCGATACTGCTGGTGTCGCGGCGAGGGGCCGCGACGCCGGGCTTGCTTGCGGCCCTGGAGTCCATTCGCGGCGCCATCGACCTCGAAGCCATGCGCCAGGCCAACAAGCGGGTCGACGTCGATCGCTGGCCGGTCCGCCGGGCCGCCGACGAGCTCATGATGAAAATAAACCGCCCCTAGCCAAAACTCTCATTCGAAACCGGGTAATCACTCTTCATGGGGGGTATGCCAGAGTGAGTAGGGGGTACGCCATTTCTGAAAACCATGGTGACGTACCCCCCTGTGCTTCGTAACCCCTTTGCTGACATATAATTCCTGCCTGTGCAGGAGGGGGGTACGTCAGTTCTCACGGTGGGTGCCCCTCCCTCGCCCGCCAATTTTGCGTTACCCGGTGTTGTACCCAATGAAAACCCGCAAACCGCAGCAGACTATCAATGAGACCGGCACGCAGGCGGCTCGGCCCGATTCATTTCATTCAAGCCCCCCACCCCGTCTTGAAACGAATCGGACGAAAACGAATCGGTGAAACGAATGAGCCAGCAGGCCGAGGATGGGCAAACCGTCACGGCACCGGCGGGCCGCCGAGCTTATCCAGCCGGCGACGGCACTCTTCCCAGGTCCTGGCATCCAGAACCCGCAACGCGCCGTGCTCCGCCTCCATGCCGGTGATGACCTGGGCCCAGAGGAGGATCCGCTCCGGGTCGCCTGGCAGCGGCGTCGGGGCGGGCCAGAGCCGGGCCGTCCAGTCAAAACTCCCAGTCAGGACCGTCTTGCCGTCGGGGCTGAAGGCCACGGCCATAACGGCGCTTTGATGCTGCAAGGGAGGCCCGAGCGGTTTGCCCGTGGCCGCCTCCCACAGCCGGGGTCTGTATTACCCACAAATTTTCCAGGGCGAGGGAGCTTGTCCGCGAGCGGG
>CAZFGM010000734.1:0-3606 GCA_964518515.1 uncultured Alcaligenaceae bacterium
AGTTTATGGTTTCAGATCGGAGTCGAGTTGGGATTCCCGGGTCTTTTGGCCATCGCGCTCTTTTACCTGTTGTGCATTGCTTCCCTCTGGCCTCTGACGCGCCCGCGATCGGTCGTTAACGACCCCTGGCTCCGGGATGCGGCCCGCATGGTCGTTGCCGCCCTGGTGGGTTTTATTGTTGCCGCTCAATTTGTCAGCCTGTGGGGTTTGGAATTGCCGTACTATGTGGTGCTAATTGGGGCAGGGGTGTTAAAGGTTGCTTCCCTTCCGGTAACGAGTGTTACCGGGAACCAGGAATCTGCCAGAGCGCCTTTTTTGGTTCCTGGCTCAAGGGAATCTTCCATTCCTAACCACGGATCACACGGATGGCACGGATAATAATAATGAATGTGAAATCATAAAAATCGGCGCGAATGGTAAGCCAGGGTATTCGATTGTAAGCCCTCGCTCCACAATTCCATCCGTGATATCCGTGTGATCCGTGGTTCGTATTAACAAAAAATCGGAGATAATATCTCATGCCTCTGGCCAGCGAAAACGCGATTCAGTCCGCCTACCAGGGACGGGAAACGGCCCAATGTTATGTTGGGCAGCGGTTCGCTTCCGAGCTGCACCGCCTCTTGCACGATCGCCAGGTGAAGGCGGTGAATCGGCTGATGCGTGAAGTGCGGCCGGCGCGGGCTCTGGAAATCGCGCCGGGCCCGGGGCGAGTGACGCGCGATATTCAGCCCGCCGGAGAGCTCGTGTGCTTGGAATTCAACCAGGGCATGATCGAAGTGGGGCGATCGGCCTGCGACCCTCGGGTGCGCTGGGTGCGGGGAAACGCTTTTCAGCTTCCCTTCGAAAACGCGTTCGATCTGGTTTACAGCTTCCGGTTCATCCGGCACTTTCACCGGGAAGACCGCCGGCGCCTGTACCGGCAGATTGCCGGTGTTCTTCGGCCGGGCGGTTATCTGGTGATGGATGCGGTCAACGGCCGGGTTTCCGGTCCCCTGCGGGAAAAGGACCCGGACGCTTACCCGATCTACGACAAGCTGTACCGGGATGAAAACGAAATACGGCAGGAGTTGCAAAGCGCCGGCTTCGAGGTGGTCCGCAGCGAGCCGGTGCAGCGCTGGTATGGGTTGCAATCCTGGGCCCAGGTGCTATTGGGGCCGCGAAGCCGGCTCTTGTGCCGGCTGGCGATTCGTGGCCTGGAATGGTTGCGGCGCGGGCCGGCCCTGGAGTGGATCGTCACATGCCGCCGCGCATAGCTTACTGGACCAGCGCCTTCGAGGCAGGCACCGAGGCGGTTGCCAGCGAAGTGGCCCTCCTGCGGCAACGGTTCCCCGCGAGCGTCGCTTGGGGCCTCAGCCATCGCCACTGGGCGTTATTCTCCTGGAAACAGGGTTTTTGCCTGAATCCGCGGCTGCATCTTTTGTTCCGGGCGGTCGTGCGTATGCTGGAGCCGGCTTTCCAGCTCAACCATGTATTCGGTTCCGTGGGCGACTGGTTCTACCTGCAGGGCAAACGTCGCCGGCCCACGGTTCTGACGCTGGCCACGCTTGGTCCTCCCGTGGCCCCCGGCCTTCTCGAACGAGTAGAACACTTCGTGGTGGAACATCCGGGGGGAAGGGACTACCTTGCTGGGTTGGGAATCGATTCGCGAAAGGTGCGGTTGATTTTCCCACCGGTCGATCTTACCCGTTTTTCTCCCCGGTCACCGCCTGCCGGTCCGTTCACCGTGCTATTCGCTTCAAGTCCGGAAAAGGAGTCATGGCTGGCGGCCCGCGGGGTGCCCCTGTTGCTTGAGGCTGCTAGTCTCCGGCCTAAGATCCGCTTCCGACTGTTGTGGCGGCCCTGGGGGGACAGCCTCCCCCGCGTCCAGAATTGGTTGGCCGAACGTCGGCTTAGTAACGTCGAATTGGTGGTAGGCTATGCCCGCGACATGCCCCTAGAGTACCGGCAAGCCCATGTGACGGTGGCTCCGTTCACCGACGCCGAGCGCAGCAAACCGGCCCCCAACTCGCTGGTCGAGAGCCTGGCCTGCGGCCGGCCCGTCCTGGTCACCGAGAAAGTCGGCCTGGCGGAGCTGGTGCGCGAAGAGAGGGCGGGGCTGGTCAGCGAGCCGACGGGAGTGGCCCTCGCCGACCACCTGGACCGGCTGCAGTCGGATTGGGAAGGATATAGCCGGCGGGCCCGCCGCCTGGCCGAACGCTGGTTTTCCCAGGAGAAGTTCCTGGAATCCTACGCGCGGCTCTACCACGGAGTGCTTGGAAATTGAGCCAGCCGATTATTCGTTAACTCATCGGAAAGGAAGGCACAAGACCTTGCGAGGGATTATCCTGGCGGGGGGCAAGGGGACGCGGTTGGGCGAATTGACCAAGGTGACGAACAAGCAACTGTTGCCGGTCGGCCCCTATCCCATGATCTACTACCCGCTCAAGAAACTGATCGGCGCCGGTATCCGGGACATTCTTTTGGTTTCCGGAACCGAGCATATTGGGGACTTCCGCAAACTCCTCGGCTCGGGAAGGGATTTTGGTTGCGCGCTGACTCATCGAGTCCAGGATGAGGCGGGGGGCATTGCCCACGCGCTCGGGCTGGCGAAGGATTTTTGTGGCCAGGAGCGGTGCGTGGTCTTGTTGGGTGATACCATCTTCCAAGATCCGCTTGGTCCCTTGCTCGACGAAGCCAACCAGGCCCCGGATCACGCCTGGGTGGCACTCAAGCGCGTGCCGGACCCCAAACGCTATGGCGTGGCGGAACTGAAGGGCGCACGCGTTGTAGGGATCGAAGAAAAACCAGAGTGCCCAAAAAGCGATTATGTGGTCTCTGGCATCTATGTCTACCCACCCGAGGTATTTGACGTGATCCCAACTCTGCGCCCCAGCCGGCGCGGGGAGCTAGAGATCACGGATGTCAATCGGCACTATTTGCAGCGCGGACGGCTCGGCTACTCCTTTCTCCACGGCTACTGCACCGACGCGGGCACCGTCGATTCCCTCGTGCGGGCCAATCAGTTGGTAATGGCGAACCCTCCGCAGTTTGAAGGAAATCTCTGTGCGTCGTTTGAGCATGCTGCCATAGCTTCCTGATTATCTGGGAAGGGGTAATCCGTTCCGGAAAGGGATTTGTGGATCATGAGTATCTTACTTCTCACGGATGTTTTCCCGCCGCAAACCGGCGGCAGCGGCCGATGGTTCTTTGAAATATATCGCCGGCTGCCACGTTCCCTGGTGCAAATTGCCGCGGGCCAACACCCGGGGCACGATGAATTCGACCGCACGCACGACCTGCGGCTGGTGCGCATGCCGCTCAAGCAGCGGTCCTGGAGCGTGCTGAACTGGGCGGGGCTGAGCGGCTACTGGGGGGCAGTGACACGGTTGCGGCGGCTGGTGAAAGCACACCAAGTGCGGCAGATCCATTGTGGCCGCTCCTTGCCCGAAGGAGTGATGGCCCTGGCTCTGAAGCGCTGGCTGGGTGTGCCGTATCTCTGCTACGCGCATGGCGAGGAATTGAATTACCGCTATCACAGCCGGGAATACTACTGGCTGATGCGGTCGGTCTTCCGGAACACGAATGCCGTCATTGCCAATAGCCGGAACACCCAGCGGATTCTGCAGG
>CAZFGM010000735.1:0-3595 GCA_964518515.1 uncultured Alcaligenaceae bacterium
TGCTTGGAGCCCAACAGGCCCATTTCCTCGGCGCTGAAGGCCATGAAGACGAGGCGGCGGCCCTCGCGGTTTTTCATCTGCCCGAAACGGCGGGCCAGCTCGATGATCGCCGTCGTGCCGGAGGCGTTGTCGTCGGCGCCTTGGTGGATGGCCTTCTGTTTGGGGACCATGCTGCCGCGGCCGCCGTAGCCCAAGTGGTCGTAATGGGCGCCGACCACCACGGTCTGATTGGCCAGGGGGCCGGACCCCTCCAGCACGCCGATAACGTTTTTCACCGGAATGGTGGTGCGGGCGACCTTGGTCTCGATCTGGGCGGTCCAGCCGGGCAGGACGGCGCTGCGCGGCTGCAAGTCGCGATCGATGGCCTGTTCCACAGCGCGCAAGCTCTGGCCCAGGCCCGACTGAAACAGCGCGTCCGCCACGGTCCGGCGCAGGTGCAGGGCCGGAATGCTGCTGCCGCCGCGCAGGTCGGTGAAATTCATGAGCTTATCGCCTTTCGGACCCTCACCGGCGTCGTTGACCAGGAGGACGGCGGCGGCCTTGTTGACCTTGGCCAAAGACAGCTTTTTCAAGAGAACGGCGTGTTCGTCCTTGCGCGGGCCGTCGAACGGCGTCTCCGGATTGCCCCAGCGCGGCGTGCGCCGCAACACCACGACCACTTTGCCGGCCACGTCGATGCCTTTGTATTCATCGTACTTGACGTCCGGGGCGACAGCCCCATAGCCGACGAACACCACCGGCGCCTCGACCTTGCCGCTGGCGGAAATGCCCAGGACCTGGAAATCGACGTTGGGCCGCAGCTCGATTTCCTGGCCCAGCGGCCCGCGCAAGCGCATGGCATTGGGGCCTTCCAGCTTGGCCGGACCGAACACCTGGAACGGCTGAAAATAGCTGTTCATCCGCCCGCCGGGTTTCAGGCCGGCCTTCTTGAATTCGGCGGCGATGTAATCGGCGGCCCGGTCGATGCCCTTGGTGCCCGGACCGCGGCCCTCGCTTTCCGGCGCCGCCAGATAAGTGATGTCCCGCTTCATGCGGGCTTCGCTCATGTCGTTGTTGGCCCAGGCGCGAAGGCCGACCAGAGCGACCAGGCCGAAAAGGAGTGAAACAGGCAATCGCCGCATTAAAGGCCGCACCGACATGGCAGGGTCCTCGCAAAAGAGGGTGATTTGGGGACGTTGTCATTTCCCCCGGGCAGGATGTTCAATGGGAGGCATTGTAGCAAATAGAAACCCCACTGGGCTACGTAAATGAGGAGAGGGAAAAAAACCGACTCCCAAAGTTTCCTCTTGAGAATTATTCCGCTCTGGTAAAATAAGGCAAGGGGCGCAAGTTTCAGCCGCCTCCCCGTTTCTTATTTGTGGAATTCGCGAAAATTCGGCGGATAAAGATTGTCGCGCCAAACCCTGTTGGGGTTCTGTGTAGACAATGAATGTCTTGCCAACCCGTTATTTTTCTTGGAGGTTGTTATGAAACGTTTCCCATTTTTCTGGGCCCTCGGGCTAGGAGGCATCCTGGGGATGCTCCTGCTGGGAAGTCCGGTTCTGGCCCAGCGCGGCGGTCACTCCCACGGCGGGGGACACTATAGTGGGGGAAACTATGGTGGAGGCCATTACGGTGGATCTTGGGGCGGGCATTATGGCTTGCACTACCACCCCGGCCATGGAATCCACTATGGTTACCACAGCAATCACCCCGGTCATAATTATGGCGGCTACTATTATGATTCGGGAAGCTATTACCGCCCGTATTCCGGCTACTATTATGATTCGGGGTATGACTACCCCGGATACTACTATGAGGCCGGGTACAATTCGGGAAATTACGGAAACGGCAGCTACGCCCCGGCCAACGGCGCCGCCCAAATCCAGGTGAAACTCCCGGATGGCGACGGCGAAGTTTGGTTCGACGGGCAAAAGACGCGGCAGACGGGTACCAGCCGGACGTTCGTGACGCCGGCTCTGGAACCGGGCAAATCCTTCAGCTATCAGGTCAGCGCGGCCTGGCATCACAACGGCCGCCTGGTCACCGCTGAACGCACCGTCAACGTGTCCGCGGGTAATACCAGCTATGTCGATTTCACCCAGCCGGCTTTCCCGCCGAAATAAGGGACCGATTACAGGCGAGCGGCCGGTGTTAACCGGCCGGTTGACACCGGCCGCTCGCCTTAATTCCCCACCCGTTTCAGCACAATCAGACTGACGCTCGATCCGCGCTTGGAGGCAAACTCGGTCGGCCGAGCGCCGCCTTTTTTCTCGTTGACGCATATTTTGAGGGAATTGCCTTCCAACAGGTAGATGCCGGGATCGGTTCGCCCCTTGTTCGGGCCTTCGGCGTGGGTCATGTCGATGGTCTTGGGTTTCTTGGCCGGGTTGATCTGGAAAGTCATGCGATCGTGAACCTTGTCGCCTTCGCGGACAAGGATTTTATTGCCTTCGAAAATCACCTCCAGGGAACGAAGGTCCTCGGCGGGGACCTTGTCGCCCTTGTCATAAGCCTCGGTGACCTTCCAGACGCCCTGGAATTTTTTGACTTCGGCCTTGACCGCATCTTCATCCTTCGCCTGGACCAGGCTCAGGAGGAAACCAGCCGCCGCAAGGGAAAGGAAATATTTCATGGGAATGCTCCGCACAAAAGGCGATAGGCGCGAACTTACCACGGGCCGGGGCGGCAAACAACCAAAATATTCGGCGGGAGGGGAGTATGGAGCAGGAGTAGAAGTAAGAGAAAGAGAAAGAGAAAAAGAGTAAGAGTAAGGCATCAACGGCGGTTGCCTTCGCGGAGGAGGGGAATATACCAACCTGCGGGCCACGGCCGTCGGCCGGCGCCACGTCCCGTCCCCGGGCCATGGGCCGGGGTTGGGTAACAAACACCTTCATCCAGGAGGAACCGCCATGCCGTTTACCCTACCGAGCTTGCCGTTTGCCACGAATGCCCTGGAGCCGCACATCGACACCTTGACCATGGAAATCCATCATGGCCGGCATCACAAGGCCTACGTGGACAATGTCAACAAGGCCCTGGAAGGCCAGACCGCCCTGGCCGCCAAGCCCATCGACAAGCTGCTCCGCGAAATCAGCCAGGTGCCGAACAACATTCGCCAGGCGGTCATCAACAACGGCGGCGGCCACGCCAACCACACCCTGTTCTGGGAGAGCATGGGTCCGGGCGGCGGCGGCGCTCCCACCGGCCCTCTGGCCGACGATATCGCCAAGACCTTCGGCGATTTCAACACCTTCAAGGCCCAAGTTAAGCAAGCGGGCGTCAGCCGCTTCGGCAGCGGCTGGGCCTGGCTCGTCCTCGCCGGCGGCAAACTGCAAATCCTCAGCACCGCCAACCAGGACAGCCCCCTCATGAACGGCCAGGTACCCATCCTCGGCGTGGACGTGTGGGAACACGCCTATTACCTGAAATACCAGAACAAGCGGCCTGATTACCTCGACGCCTGGTGGAACGTGGTCAACTGGAATGCCGTCGCCAAAAGGTACAGCGAGGCCAAGGCGGGTAAGATTTAGCAATCACGCTATTCGGGCAAAGGGGGTCACCCGGCTGCACGACACATTTTGCATTTTTGAACCACGAAAGACACGAAAAACAC
>CAZFGM010000736.1:0-3589 GCA_964518515.1 uncultured Alcaligenaceae bacterium
TTATTAGCGCCGGTAAACTACAGCGCTGAGTAGGTAGGTCAGGCTTTCCAGCCTGGCCCGCACTGAACTACCCGAATAACCAATCCACGGCCACTCGCCACCCCGGAACCGCAGGTTCCGCTTCCGCCAGATCGCCGCGGCGATAGGTCGTGGGTTCGGTGATTCCCCGGCGGTAGACATGCACGTAATCGGCGACGGGGTCGACATCCCAGACCACAAGGGTACCAGCCGCGAAGTAATCGGCCCGCTTTTCGGCGATTTCCGCCTCGGCTGCCGCGCCGTAATCGTTTTCGCTGCGGACTTCGGCGGCAAACTTCGGGGGCCCCTTGATGAAGCGCATGAGGTTGGCGGGCAAGGGCCCATCATAATACGAAGCATCGGGAGAGAAAGATTCCCGTCCGGAAGGTAATTCGGTTACCGCAAAGCCCATGTTATCGGTGTAAGCATTCCCGCTTTTTACCTTTTCCACGTGATCATCCAGGCTCCGAAAAATCCGGCCGGCAACGCGGTTGGGTTTGTGACCCGTGGCCATATAATGGACAATCCTTCCTCCGATCAACTCGGCTTTTCCGTTCGTCCGAAAAAGATCATCCAGAGTTGCACGGGCTTGGGTGGTTACAGGAGTCATTTCCGATCCTTTCAAGATCTTTGGGGCCTTTTCATTATATCCGGGCGAGAGGAATGGCCAAAGGTACCCTTTGACAACTACCTCCGTTGCGGAGGTGAATTGCCGCCGCCAACATCTACCAGACCTTATGAAAAGCGCGAACAGAATTCGCACTTTTCGCCCTATCAAATTCCCAACGAGTGGGGGGCGCCTTGGTAACTAACTCTGGCAATACGTTGACGCGGAGAATGGACGAACGAGCTGGGTGCACTCGCAGTGTCAGCCCGTTGGGGTTTAATTCTCTCCACGGCCGCTTAGCACCATCACTATTTCTGAACCAGCAATTCTCCCACCTCCCGGCACAACCGTTCCGCTTCCGCGCGGCGCGGGGCCTCGGCGATGACGCGAACGATGGGCTCGGTGTTGCTGGGGCGGACGTGCAGCCAGCGGTCGGGCCAGTCCAGGCGCAGGCCGTCCAGGCGGTTCGGGGCCGCCTCGGGCCAGCGGGTCAGGAGGGCCTGTTCCAGGCGCGGCAGGCGCTCGCGCGACACCGGGTACTTGTCCTTGACGATGTGATAGACGGGCAGCTCGGCCGCCAGGGCGCTCAGCTTCTTGCCGGTGCCGGCCATGAGGCTCAGGATCAGGCCCATGCCGATGAAGGGATCGCGGACATAGCCGACGCGGGGATCGATGACGCCGCCGTTGCCCTCGCCGCCGATCAGGGCGCCGCAGGCGCGCATGCGGGCGACGACGTTGGCCTCGCCGACGGCCGACCGATGACAGGGAACGCCGAATTGCCGGGCCAGGTCCTCCACCATGCGCGAGGTGGACATGTTGATGACGACCGGCCCGCGCTCCTGCTTCAAGCGGAACCAGACGGCCAGGGCCAGCGTCAATTCCTCGCCGAGGTAGCGGCCGGTTTCATCGACTAGGGCCAGGCGATCGGCGTCCGGATCGAGGACGAAGCCGGCGTCCGCACCGGCGGCGGGAATGCGGGGCAAGATCGACGCCAGGTTTTCCGCCAGCGGCTCGGGCGGATGGGCGAAGGCGCCGTTGGCAAAACCGCCGAGGACCAGCGGCCGGCAGCCGAGGGCGTCGAGCAAGTCGCGGCCGAGCGGCCCGCCGGCGCCGCCGTTGGTGTCCAGCACCACCGTGAAGCCGCGGTCACGAATCTTGACCATTTCCACCAGTTCCAGGACGCGATCGCGGTGCCAACCTTCCGCCTGCCGGCACTCGGTCAGCGTGCCGATCTTGTCCCACGGGACCTGGCGAAAACGGCCTTCTTCAAAAAGCGTTTTGATCTTTTGACCTTCCTCGTGAGACAGGACGGCGCCATCGGCGGCAAACAATTTCAGTCCGTTCCACTCGGCGGGATTATGGCTGGCGGTGATCTGCATGGCCCCGGCGGCTTGCAAACGGCGAACGGCCAGGCCGACGGTCGGCGTCGGGGCCACGCCCAGGTCGTGGACCTCGCAACCCGCGCCCAGAAGCCCGGCCAAAACGGCGTGGCGCAGCATCGCCCCGCTGGGCCGGCCATCCCGGCTCAGAACGATCCGGCCCCCGTGCGTGTAGGTCCCCAGGGCCGCCGCGAACGCCCAGGCCGCCGCGCCGGTCAACCCTTGCCCGACAACGCCGCGGATTCCGGAAACACTGACGATCAGGTCGCTTCTGGCTGCCATGGTTACCGACTTTCGGGCTGTGCCATTCGCCGGGGAAAGACGGGAGTCGGGCGCGGCATGCAAGGCAGCCATTCCGCCCGTCCCGCTAGCAGCCATTATCCGCAGAGCTAGTGCGCAATCAAGCGAGAATTGGACCGCTCGGCGGAAGGAAGTTCGCGCGGCGAGCACCGATACGGTTACGTCGGGGCACCCGAGGACGGCGTTCATGCCCCTCGTTTTCGCCTGATGCGCCTTCGCGCCGCAGGGGTGGCAATCTTCTCTCCTTGCCCATCCGGCAAGGACCCTGAGAGGGTTGGAAAAAGGGGACGGTCTGCTTTTTCCAAGCGGTCGGAACCTCTGTCGAGCGCGCGCTGGAACAGACCTTCGACAAGGTCGGCAACGTCCTGACCTACAAGGACGAAAAAGAAAAGGGGAGGGAGTGGGGCGGGAGTCTTTTCCTACATCCCTCCATTACTTCACGGTATTGGAATTAGGGGCCAGTGATCGCTCATTTCGCACCCCTCCAAAGTATACAAAGGTTCATAATAGGTCTCGCCCATTCAAGATGCAAGGATGCAAGTTTTTTTTGCCTCGCCCATTTCAAACAAGAACCATTACCCGAAATCCTTGACGAGGTAGCGCTTTCAAAGAAAGCCGATGTGATGCCCATTCGGCGTCGGTGGAATCGCCGAAAAACCAGCGAGTGCAAAGAGCCAATTTCTCTTTAATTGCCGGTTTTTCGTGAAGTGTGTTTCGTTGCCCGACCCGGGAAAGGAATTTGAATACCCAATGTTCAGGCGAAAGGGGGAATGAAACGGTTCGAGTTAGCGCGTTAACCGGGACGGTGCCTTTATAGGCGCACCTGCCCCCATCAGTGACCGACATTTCAAACAAATTCCTGTACTTTTCCAGATTTTTTCGAATATAGGCAGTTCTCACACTAAGGCCTTTTTGGGAAGTTGCAGCCCCCGGTGGTCTTGTCTGCTGTTCGACATAGTCTTCATCAGGCAGAAAAAAATCATTGGGAAGAGAACTGGTTTCGATCTCGATTATCGCGCGTTCCACCATTGGGTCTGAACTGGCCAGAAGTGCGTTGACCCCGGCGTACCACTTGGTTAAATAAACACAGTCTGAACGCGACGGCAGGGCGGGGTATGTCGTCTTAACGTTCGTTAGAAGGCGAGGCTGGAGACCGACTTGTTTGATCTTTTCCGCGGCAGCCGCAGTCGTTCCGTGATAGAGTAGCACCGTTTTCTTCCAATTTTTATATTTTTGGCTCTTCTCCAAAGCGTGTGGGTGATTTACCGGTCAAATCAAAGGAGTT
>CAZFGM010000737.1:0-3586 GCA_964518515.1 uncultured Alcaligenaceae bacterium
CATGGTTTCCAGCGTTTCGCGGCTTAATTTACGATGCTGGAGCGACTACACCCGAACGCCCTTGGTTGTTTGTCGCCTTCTTTTCTCAGCCCCCTCAACAACTGCCTCCGATACAATGCATGACAATGGGTAACTTCTCATTAACCCTGGGTCATTCGGATTTGTAGTCCCGCCTTTAGGCGGTTTTCGGCCGAAACCGGCTAAAGCCGGGACTACGAACCCAGGGTTATTGAGAAGTTATGACAATGGATCTCAACCGGCACCTGGCAACAGGCATCCCATGCTCCTGCGCACCGAGGAATTGACCAAGGATTACGGCGCCTTCCGGGCCCTGGATCACCTCAGTCTGGAGGTGGCTCCCGGCGAGGTTTTTGGCCTGCTCGGCCCAAATGGCTCGGGCAAATCCACCGCCCTGCGCCTGCTGTTGGGCTTTTTGCGGCCGACCTCGGGGCGGGCCACCATTGCCGGCCATGATTGTTGGCACGACAGCGTCAACGCCCGCCGCCACGTGGCCTACCTGCCCGGCGAACTGCGCCTGTACGAAAATATGACAGGCCGGCAACTGATCCACTTCCTGACGCACCTGCGCTATTCCACCTCACCCTGCCCTCTCCCCGCGGGGGGGAGAGGCCCGGCCGGCGACAACGGCGACCTCGACCGCCTGGCCCGCGTCTTCGACATCGACATCGGCCGGCCCATCAATAACCTGTCCTCCGGCATGAAACGCAAGGTGGCCCTGTTGCAGGTCCTTCTGCCGCGGACGCCGCTTCTTATTCTCGATGAGCCGACCAATACGCTGGACCCGACCATGCGCGACGCCCTGCTCGGCCAGATTCGGCAAGCCGGCCAGCAGGGGCAAGCGGTCTTGTTTTCCTCCCACGTGTTGACCGAGGTGGAAAAGGTGTGTGATCGCGTGGGCATCTTGCAGCGCGGCAAGTTGGTGCACGTGCAGCCGATGGCCGAGCTGCGCGAGGGCCGCCACGTGCGGGCCACCTTCGCCGGGCCGGTGGAAACGGTGCCCGAGTTGCCGGGCCTGCGCCGCCACGAGCGCGAGCACAACCGCCTCTTGCTGGACTATGCCGGCCCCTTGCCGCCGCTTCTGGCCTGGCTGTCCCGCCAGCAGGTGCTCGACCTGAAAATCGAGCCTCAGGGCCTGGGACCGATTTACCATCGCTATCACGGGAATAGTGGTTAGGCGAGCGGCAGTTGATAATCTACCCGTAGGACGGACATTCTTGTCCGTCCCATCCCTGCGGACGGACATTCTTGTCCGTCCCATCCCTGCGGACAGACAGGAATGTCCGTCCTACGGAGGCAAGTTATTTCCTGCCGCTCGCCTTAGTAGCCCCCGACAAACGCATGTTGCCATTCCGATTCGTACAGAATATTGTCCTTACAATAATGGTACATGGCAAGGGAAAAAACAGCTTGACGAAATATTTGTTGTAGGTACGCTAAAGGGCATGGCAACGAACAAAAAGAGACGTGGCCGTCCCCCAAAGGGGCAGGACCGCGTGAAAGCGGACTATTTGGATATCCGTCTTGGGTCGTCAGAGAAGACGACTTTTAAGGACGCAGCCGAACTGGCTGGCTTAGACCTTTCAGCTTGGGTTAGGGAACGATTGCGGTCTGCATCAAGGAAGGAACTTGAGGCAGCGGGATTGCCGGTCGCTTTTCTGGCAAAACGAACGGAGGGGCGTAATGGCCAAATTTTGCAGGGACCGCCGGATCGCCTAATATCCGCTCGGTACGAAAAACCTTGGAAAGTTCGGCTGGATTTCGCAGATGGCCGTTCCGGCGTATGGTCGTTTCGTCAGCTTGGGCTTTACGTGGCCAACATGAAACTGACAAGCATAACAGCTTCTGCTTCAGGCACCTCAATGGAGGTAAAAAGCAAGTCCAACGATGACGACCAAGCTGAATAGTTCGACCCCGGACAAAATGGTCATGATGAAATCGCTGAAATGCCCAGGTGGGCATCCGCGCACGCGCCTCAGTCAAAAATGCGCAGCGATTTGCAACTGGATCGTGCCCGGCAAGGAAAACAACATCGACGGCTATGCCGGGAAGGTCGATGTTGACGACCTTATGAAAGTGGTACTCTGCGTCGAAGCGAATCAACCGAAATCAACGCAATCTTAAGACACTACGCTTCTTCCGCGACCCTCCCCGAAAGAAGTGGCCCCTTTCGGGGCAGATGAAAATTGCCAATTGCCAATTACCAATTGCCAATTTTGGAAGAGGATTCAACCAGGTTTTTTCAAATTGGCAATTGGTAATTGGCAATTGGTAATTGGCAATTTTGATTATCGGTTTGCGACAACTTTTTGTCGCAAAAACGGCCCGAAGGGCCTACCAAACCGATTTACCATCGCTATCACGGGAATAATGGCTAGTTTTTGAGGCGCTAGGCGCGGTTCGCACGCGGCGGTATTATGGCTGAAAAAGGAGGGCATCATGGCCAAGCAAGAATTCCTGAACAATTTTCGGATTGCACGAAACCTCTTTTTTCACCCCCGCGTGGCGACGGACGATTCGAATCTTGATCCGCAGGTACGAGAGCAAAAGATCGCGCGGGCGGCCATCTGGCTCACGCCGAAGTCCGTCACAGGATTCAAGGCCGACGATTTCCCTGAGCTTGGCATCGACCGGCAGAGAGAGTTGCAGGCCGCCGTCCAAGAGTTCTTGCGGGCGGCAAACCAGGTTCCCCCGAAGGCGCCGGCCTCGCCGGATCAACTCGTCCAGGGGAAAACAGCCTTTGAAAAAATGCTGCAACTTTTGCTGCCGTATCTTCCAGCGCCCGAAGAAGGGGAGAAGGTCGAGGAGGCGCTCCAAAGCGTTGAATTCCCTCCCTGGCTGGTGAACTGGGATTACGAGTTGGGAAATGATGAAGATGGGGCGCCGGCGGTTTGGGTAATTCTCTACGCGGATGAAAGCTGCGCTCCGCGGCGCGAATTCGGCCGGGTCGCCTCGCGCCTGAACGCCAAGATCTACGAGGCCCTGACGGCGGTTGGCAGCAACAGCTGGCCCTACGTCCGGATGCGAACCGCTTTCGAGCACAAAACTTTATGAGCCGGCCAACCCATGCCTCTGCACCAAGACTTATTAAAACTGGCGCGCGAATTGGTTGATCGTAACCCCGTTGCCCCCGTAGAAGGAGACCTTCGGCGCGGAATCTCAACCGCCTACTACGCCCTCTTCCACTTGCTGGTGCATGAGGCCACCGGCCGGTTGGTAACGGTGGCAGCGCTGCGTCCGCGGGTGGCGTGCGCCTTTGATCACAAGGTCATGAAAGCCGTCTGCCAAGATTATGGCAAGCTCACTCCGAATCCCGCCGGCCAGCTGGTCCTCGCCGGTCAAATAGTTCCTCAGGGGATAAAGAACCTTGCTTCGGAATTCGTTGCTCTCCAACCTGCCATGAACCAAGCTGATTACGACACGGCAGCGATCATCACCCCAGCACAGGCCGACACGGAGGTGATGCGTGCCGATCGAAACTGTTCGCGACTGTTCGCGAACACGGACCATTCGTGTCAGGATTGGAATCCTAACCTACCGGCACCGTTCGTAGGTTAGGATTCCAATC
>CAZFGM010000738.1:0-3582 GCA_964518515.1 uncultured Alcaligenaceae bacterium
GGCTGGACATCCCACAGGGGGGAATTTCAGGGCAGATAAAGGAACTGCTTCATGACTGCTCGTTACCCGACGGATTGCGAAGGGTTTGCCCGTCGCGATTTCCTCAAGCTCGGCTGCGCCGGCGTCTTCGGCCTGACACTGCCCCAGCTCTTGAAGCTGGAAGCCCAGGCCCGCGAAGTCGCCAATGGCGGCACCGACCGCCGCGCCAACTCGGTCATCCTGGTCTGGCTCGCCGGCGGACCCGCCACCATCGACATGTGGGACCTCAGGCCCAACGCCCCGGACAATATCCGCGGCGAATTCCGGCAAATCCCCACCAGCGCCAACGGCATCCAGATCTCGGAACACTTGCCGCGCATGGCCCGCGTCATCGACAAGTGCACCATCGTCCGCAGCCTGGCCCATACCATTCCGTCGCACGGGCCGGCCACCGTCTTCATGACCACCGGCAACAAGCCGACCCCGGCCGTGCAATATCCCGCGCTCGGCTCGCTCATGGCCCGGCTCGCACCCGCCGCCCCGGCCGTGCCGCCCTACGTCACCTTCAGCGAGCTGCGCAACGGTTCCGCCGGACAGGCCGGCTATCTCGGCACCAGCTACAACCCGTTCATCGTTGAAGGCGCCGGCGCCGCGCCCGGCAATGCACGCAACCAGACCGCCGGCAACCTCCGCGTTCGCGGCATCACCCTGCCCACCGGCTTCACCCTCGAACAACTGGAAAACCGCAATCGCCTGCTCCAGCAGTTCGACGACGGCTTCCGCCAGATCGACCGCCAGGGCGACCTGGTAGACGGCCTGGACGCCTTCCATCGCCAGGCCTTGGATATCCTCCGCAGCGACAAGACCAAGAACGCCTTCGATTTGACCAAGGAAGCGCCGGCCCTGCGCGAGCGCTACGGGTCGAATGCCTTCGGCCAGGCCGCCCTGGCCGCCCGCCGCCTCGTCGATGCCGGCGTCCGCTTCGTCACCGTCACCCTCGGCGGCTGGGACACGCACGGCCAGAATTTCGTCAACCTGCGCAATCGCCTTCTGCCGCAGCTCGATCAGACGCTGTCGGCCCTGATCGGGGACCTGTCCAGCCGCGGCGGATTGGAGCGCACGGTGGTCTACTGCGCCGGCGAGTTCAATCGCACGCCGATCATCAACCGCAACGCCGGCCGCGATCACTGGGCCCGCTCGATGGCCGTCGTCCTGGCCGGCGGCGGCTTCCGCCAGGGCTACGCCCACGGCACCACCGACCAAAACGGCATGGCTCCCGCCACCGAGCCCTGCACCCCCGACGACGTCGCCGCCACCCTGTTCCACACCCTGGGCCTGGACCCGCACCAGGAGCTGCAAACCCCGACTGGCCGCCCGGTGCAACTGTTCCGCGAAGGACGCGTGATCCAGCGGCTGCTGGCGTAAACACTTCCGCTACCCCGGAATTGTGTAGGCACACTTCGGAACATGGGGTGTGCCTACTACAATTCCGGGGTATCGAGGCAAAACCTGCCTAGGTATGACTTTACGGACCAGATCCCTTGTTGGCCACCGGCGCCTCCTCTCTGATCTAAGCGGCTTTGCAACGAATTAGTAGGTCGGGCTTTCCAGCCCGACCTGAACCGCCCAAGCTCAATGAATCTGGGCAAGGGACGTCGGCCTGGAAAGGCCGACCTACAATTGCGTTGCAAAGCCGATCTAAGCAGAGGAAGAAGACCCCCGGCTGGCTGCCAGAAACAGGGGAAGAATTTACCTTCTTGAGTTTTACTTCACGCGGGCAAGATTGATTGGTATGTGGTGCTGCCACGTGCAGTTGTGCACGTTCGCGGGGATTGGCGGTTCCAGCCGCGGCTTTAACTGGTCGCCGAGATGGCCACGATGGTGTACAAGATCACGCCGATGGTGAAAATGCCGACCATGATGCAAACGACAGCCGTGGCGCCGCGAAAATCTTCGGCACGGAGCTCTTGCCATTCGGCATCGGTGAAGGCCTCGGCGACTTCCGTGCCAGGGCTGTCGTGGGTTTCGCCGTGGGTCATGATGGGTACCCGTTTTCAAAGTCAGGAGTCAGGTGTCAGGAAAGCTAGGATCAGGGTAGGACTGATCGATTGGGTTTACAAGGTGACATTCGGCAATAGACACCGCTGACCAGGCCTATAGGAGGACCAGAAAAGTGGCTCGTAAGATTGGGGCGGCAAAAACTCGACGTTGGAACCGGAGGCGGGCATGAAGAAATCGGCTGGAACTTTGCTATACCGTCAAGGCCCCGCGGGCCTGGAGGTGTTGCTGTTTCATCCCAGCGGCAATTCCTGCCGTTCCCCTAGAGAAAATCCGAATCTCGAAATCCGAAACCAATTCGAATTTCGAAATCAAAAATTCGAAACCCGACGTGCCTGGAAGTTTCAGATTTCAATTTTTTCAGCCACGCAGCGCCTCCCGCACAACCTGCAAGATTCGGTTTTTGGCTTCTTCCAGCGATCCGGAAAGGGTGGCTCCGGAGGCCAGGCGATGGCCGCCGCCGCCGAATTTTTCCGCGACCCGGGCGACGTCCACTTCGCGGGAGCGAAAACTGATTTTGACGCCGCCGGCCGGCTGTTCCATGAAGAATAAACCCACCTCGACGCCGGCCAGGCTGCGCGTGTAGTTGATCAGGTCCTCGGTGTCTTGCGGCACCGCGCCGGTAGCTTGGTAATCGCCCTGGCGAATCTCCGTATAGGCGACCTGGCCGTTTTCCGCCGTCTGCAGGCGGTCCAGGACCAAGCCCATTAACTTGAGCCGCGGCAGGCTATCGTTCTCGAAGAGATACTCATACAGCGGCGTGGGCCGGGCCCCGGCTTGCATGAGCTTTTCGGCCAGGGCGAAAGTCGCGGAGGTGGTGTTGGGGTGGCGGAACCAACCCGTGTCCATGGCCAGGGCGACGAAGAGCCGGTTGGCCGCCAGTTCGGTCAATGGCTGGCCCAGGGCAGCGATCGCTTCGAAAACCAGCCGGCCGGTCGCTTCCGCCGTGGTATCCACCAGCCGGACGGCGCCGAGATCATCCTGGGAAAGGTGGTGATCGATCACCAGCTTGGGCACCGGCAAGGTTTTCAAGAACGGCCCAAAGTCGCCAAGCTGGTTCCACGTGCCGGTGTCGAGAATAATGACGGCGTCGGTTTGCCGGAAGGCGTCGCCGGGGGGCCGGAACCGCTGGATGCGCTTGTCCGGATCGAGGAAGTCGTAGCGCGGCGGCCAGGTGCTGGCAATGACCGGCTGCACCTGTTTGCCCATGGTTTCTAAAATTTCCGCCAGGGCCAGCTGCGAGCCCAACCCGTCCGCGTCCGGGCGAATGTGCGTGGTCAGTAATATCCGCTGCGACCGCCTGACAAGATCGCAAAAAGGCGTCCAATCGATGGCCATGAAGATCCTTTCGCAGAAAGACTCCATTACATTATAAGGGGTGCATCACATTAATAAGGGGGTGCATCCCCAGAGGTGGATGCGGAGGATGCGGACGCCAAGCGGCAGGGTTTAAAATCTCGCCAACGGTCCATGCCCCCTAACGAAAAAAATTTCGGGGAGGGATTTCTCAATAACCCTGGGGTGGTTGGGGATTTATTTGTCCGA
>CAZFGM010000739.1:0-3577 GCA_964518515.1 uncultured Alcaligenaceae bacterium
GGCAAGGGCGGCATCTACAACTTCGTCACCAAGCGCGGCGCCTGCCGGGGCAAGAATTCCAAGATTTCCTGGACCCAGGTCGAGACCGGCTCGGCCATCACCTGGAAGTATCCCAGCTGCATCCTCCAGGGCGATAACTCGGTCGGCGAGTTTTACTCGGTGGCCCTGACGAACCATTATCAGCAGGCCGACACCGGCACCAAGATGATCCACCTGGGCAAGAACACCAAGAGCACGATCGTGTCGAAGGGCATCTCGGCCGGCCGCGGCCAGAACACCTACCGCGGCCTGGTCAAGATCATGAAGGGGGCCGCCGACAGCCGCAATTATTCCCAGTGCGACTCGCTGCTTCTGGGCGACAAGTGCGGCGCGCACACGTTCCCGTACATCGAGGTGCGCAATACTTCCTCAACCGTTGAACACGAGGCTTCCACGTCGAAGATCGGCGAGGACCAGATTTTCTACTGCAAGCAACGCGGCATCTCCGCCGAGGACGCCGTCAACATGATCGTCAACGGCTTCTGCAAGGAAGTCTTCCGCGAGCTGCCGATGGAGTTCGCCGTCGAGGCGCAGAAACTGCTGGGGGTTAGCTTGGAGGGGAGCGTGGGGTAATGGGCTAATTAATGTGGCACGGAGGGAGACAAAAATGGCTCTGATTCTGAACCCCGCGCCTTCGTGGATTTCCCACATGGTTGCACCAATGACGACCGCGTGAGCATTGAAACCGAAGGAATCCTCTTGGAGCGATGTCGGGTCAATACGGATTTTGGGCGGGGGTTTTATCTTACGACCAGGCGGCGTCAGGCCGAAGAATGGGCTTTTCTTCGTTGCCAAGACCGGGCGAACCGCAAGAAATCGCCACCTTCAAGGCCCGTGGTCCTGCGTTTCCGCATTGGGAGATTTGATCTGGCCAGACTTCAGTCGATGCATTTTGTGCGGGGAGATTATGATGATGTAGATTATTGGAGCCTGGTGCAACATTGCCGCCAGAGCCAGAACGCGAAAAGAGGCAAAGCCGAAGTGGTCCACGATCACAATGGCCCTAATCAAGGTTGGTACGATGTCGTGTTTGGCCCTGTGGCCGCAAACTGGAAGCAAAGAAGCTTGATGGCCAACACGGATCAGATCGGCTTTCATACACCCGCCGCCCTAGGCCTGTTAAATGATTTGATCAAACAGGGTAAGGAAAAGTCAGACATCTATTCCTTTTATGAGGTGGAACATGAGCACCGAATTAGTTGACCAATTTTGGGCCGAGGTAAAAGAATTGTTGATCGGCGACTACGGCTATTCGCCGGAGAACGCCCAGGCAGGGATCTCCGAATATCGCCACCTACTTCGCCAGGCCGGTATTGGGGACACAGTCTATAACCGCGGCGAAGAGCAGGCGGCTGATGCCATTGCGGCCTCATTGGAAATGAAACTGGTGAAGACGACAACCTAATTCTGGCTCTTCTCCAAAGGCCCTGTCCGTCTGTGATTGATACCCTAGCGACAGTACCGGGGCAATTGTACGCCGCTTGCTGGACCACAGCGAAGGTGGCGCAGGCGGACCAGCAGGCCCAGCCTTAGGGAGGTACTGAACATGCCACTGACTGTTGAGGAAAGTCGATTTCTTGACGCCTACGTCTATGAAGTCACCCATGGCCCCCCCTTTGGAGGGCCAGCGGCCCGGAGCTTGAGTCAAAAGGGGATCGCATACCTCCATCTCTGCTGGTTCCTGACCGCATACCAGCGGGAGCTCTCCGCGGAGGGTAAGCCGGCTGCGGGCAACCACAACCCCGACCCACCACCCAATCCATGGGAAAGTCTGCAACGGGTTCAAGAGAGATGCCAGGCTTTGCGGGCGGAACTAGACTCCCGCAACATGGAGCCGCAGGGAAGTGGCGCGGCGCCTAAGTTTCCGGAACGCCAATTTGGAGAGGTTTGAAGATGAACACGATTGATCTGGCACCGGAGATGGCTGATCTGTTGGCTAATCTCCAAGAGCAGACGGAGCTACGCAGCACCGAGGGCCGTGTGCTCGGCGTTTTCATACCTCGTTCACCAAGCGTGTGGACCCAGGCCGATCTGGAGGAGGCTGAGCGCGTCGCGGCGACTGAGCGAGAAGGGTACACATTGCAGGAGGTGAAGGAGTATCTTCAGTCGCTGGAGAAGCCGGGATGAGATATACCGTGATCTGGACAAAGATGGCCCGCGGTCACCTTGCCAACCTCTGGATACATGCTGCCAATCGGCAAGCGGTGACCGATGCCGCCGACCGCATTGATTGGGCGCTCAGGGATGATCCGGAAAAGAAAGCCCGTCCGTTCGGGCGATTTTTCACCTATGAGGACCAGCCTTTGGCTGTCTTAATCGAGATCGATCCGGGTGATCGAATGGTGCGCATACTGACGGTTAAAGCTGATTCCTTGACGGAGACCGGAGTGCGTTGAGGTGATGATGATAAAGGTCTTTACCTTTTCGGAAGCCGGTGGCCATCCGGTAAATGAGGATGCGTTCGAGATTCAATGCCATCCGACAGATGACCAGTGTTGGATCTGCATCCTCGCCGATGGGCAAGGTGGTCGCGCGGGAGGAGGTCGTGCGGCGAGATTGGCGTGTCGCATAGCCATGGAGGCCGCGACCGGTTATCCGCCCAACACCCTTAGAGGGGTCGGCTGTTGGCTGAAAATCTCAGGTGCCGCCGATGCTGGAGTTTGCGCCGATCCAGAAGCCGGATTCACGACCATGGTGGGTTTATGCTTGAGTGATGGATATGTGTATGGTACGTCAAGCGGAGACAGCGCTGTCTTTGCCCTGAGCGACCAACATGCGGAAGAGTTGACGCGCCACCAAGAGAAAAATCCTCCGGTCGGATCGGGCGCGGCGCAATTCGTGCCCTTTGCATGGAAGTTGGTGAGTCCGTGGAAAGTCCTGGCAATGTCCGATGGCGTTTGGAAGTATGTGGGTAGGGATCGTGTGCGTGAGATTACCAAGCTGTTTAGGGGCCAAGCTCTTGTCGATGAACTTCAAGGACAGGCACGTTTGAAAAAAACAGGCCAATTTCAAGATGACTTTACGCTTGTTTTGATTGAAGAAGAAAACCGAGACAGGAAGACATAAACCATGCTATCCATCGTCAATCTCCACGCCCGTGTCGAGGAAAAGGAAATCCTCAAAGGCATCAGCCTCACCGTCAACGCCGGCGAGGTGCACGCCGTCATGGGGCCCAACGGCTCCGGCAAGAGCACGCTGGCCGGGGTCCTGGCCGGACGCGATGCCTTCGAGGTCACCAGGGGACACGTCCTGTACCAGGGCAAGAACCTCCTGGACATGGACCCCGAGGAGCGGGCCCGCGAAGGCGTTTTCCTGGCCTTCCAGTACCCGGTCGAGATTCCCGGCGTCTCGAACAGCTATTTCCTTCGCGCCGCGGTCAACGCCGTCCGCAAGCATCGCGGCCAGGAGGAGCTCGACGCCATGGATTTCCTCAAGATCGTCAAGGAGAAGATGCGCGTCCTGCACATCGACGACGAGCTGTTGAAACGGCCGGTCAACGAGGGCTTTTCCGGCGGCGAGAAGAAGCGCAACGAGATAT
>CAZFGM010000740.1:0-3573 GCA_964518515.1 uncultured Alcaligenaceae bacterium
CAAATCGGTCCGCTTCTGGTTGGAGCAAGTCAAGGATGCTGACACGACATTCCGTGCCGAAGCTGTGCACGCCCTCGGTATTCTCGCCCAGAGAAACAAGGACTTGATCCCGCGGTTGATGCCGGTGCTCGTGACCAGCCTGAAGGAAGATGAAAAAGAAACAGTGGGGAACGCGGCGGCCAAAGCAGTGGGTTCACTGGGCAAAGGGGTTTTGCCGGTGCTTGTGGAAATCTTGAAGGATAAATCCTCGCCGGTCGTCCGTTCGCGGGCCATGATGGCCCTGCGCGGGCTAGGGGCCGATGCGAAAGCGGCGGTGCCGCTTCTTACGCGGATACTAAAAGAAAAAGATAGCAGTCTGTTCGGTGCTGCCAGTACCACCCTGGGAATTATTGGCGCCGACGCCAAACCGGCCATCCCAGCCATGATTGATGCTTTGGGACTGACACTTCAAGAATTGCAGATGAAAGCCAAGCAAGGTAAACCGGATAAATTCAAATTCTTCTATCCTAATCCTAAATTAGACGAAAAACAAAATTTGGCGCTCGTCCTTGTCAGGGATATGGTAAAAATCAATCCAGAGGTTTCGGCAATCCTTCCCAGCCATTTGCCAGGAACATTTAGATCCGCAAATGGCTCAGCTATTCAAACAGAATGGTCGGTGTATTCGCCGGAGCAGATGGCGCAATGGGAAAAAGCCTACAACGCCTTGAAGAGCAAATATAAGTGACTCTCAAATGGGGTAAACAATTGAGACATTTCATTTAGCCGGCGAGCGACGCGCAACACCGCCCTTTGCCGGTGCTGCCGCACGGCGAGCCGATTCCCGGAGTGCTGGGATAAAGGAGACGCCGTTGCGGTTGTGGGCAAGGCAAAAACACAAATCACGAAAGTCCGAAAGTACGAAAACACGAAACGGATCGAACAGCCGCCGAACATTGTCACTCTTTGTCGTGCTTCATCCTTTTGTGTTTTCGTGATTCGCCATAGCGGTTCTTTCTGACTGCCAGGAGCCTTCCATGAGTGCGTTTACCAGCTATCCCCACATCGCCATTGATGACCAGGGAATCGCGCGTCTTGGCCAGACCCGCTACAAGGTGCTGCACCTGGCCGCGGAGCACTACTATTATGGCTGGACCGCCGAGGAAATCTTGCGCCAGCATCCGGACCTGCGACCGGAAGAAGTCTATGCGGCCTTGACGTACTTCTATGATCACCACGATGAGCTGGTCCGCCAGATGCAAATCCAGGCCGACGTGGTGGAATCGCTACGGGCCAGCCAGACGTTGTCGCGGGCCGAACTACTCGCCCGAAAGAAGGAATCCCAGTAGTGGCCCTAAAGTATTATATGGATGTGCATATTCCCGTTGCCATTACCGAAGGGCTGCGCCGTCGTTGCGTTGATGTGCTCACCAGCCAGGAAGATGGGACGCGCACATTGGATGACGAAAAATTGCTGCAACGGGCAACCGACCTTGGCCGCCTGCTTTTCTCACAGGATGAAGACTTGCTGCCGATTGCCAGCCATTGGCAACGGGATGGACACCTGTTTAAAGGTTTGGTTTTTTCTCATCAGCAAGCCGCCGGCTGATCTTTGTGCCGCTACGTTAGACACCTACCTTGCATCGCCATGAAATCAGTTGATCCCGCCCGTTCTTCCGATTACTCTTCACCATAGTCTAACTCCTTTTTATCTGATTTTTGGAGACGGCATCATGATTCGTTCCGGCAAAGCAGTTCTTGGCATCTTCATTCTGGTTGGCTGGTCCCTATCCGCACAACCCGCCCCGGCCGGCGAGGCCGCCCTCAAGCTGACGCAGCGCAGCCGGGTGATTTCCGCCAAGGACAAGACCAGGTTCGAGGTGGTCGTCAAGGAGGCGGCGTGGAAGGCGAAGCAGACGGCCATCATCGTCTGCGACATGTGGGATTCGCACCACAGCCTGAACGCGGTCCAGCGCGTGGTGGAAATTGCCCCGCGCATGAACCAGGTCTTGGAGAAGGCGCGCAACCAGGGCGTGTTGATCATCCATGCCCCGTCGAGCTGCATGGAACCTTATAAGGCCCATCCCGCCCGCATCCGCGCCCAGGACGCTCCGCGGGCGGCCAAGCTGCCCCCGGAAATCGACAAGTGGTGCCGCTGGATTCCTTCCGAAGAAAAAGACAAGTACCCCATCGACCAGTCCGACGGCGGTTGCGATACCCCGGCCGCGGCCCAGAAAGCCTGGCAGGAAAAATTGAAGGCCGATGGCCGCAATCCCGCGGCGCCGTGGAAAAAGCAAATTGACCTCATCAAGATTCACGACCAGGACGCCCTCAGCGAATCCGGCAGCGAAATCTGGAACCTGCTCGTCCAGCGCAAGATCGACAACGTCATCCTGGTCGGCGTGCACACCAACATGTGCGTCCTGGGCCGGCCGTTCGGCCTGCGGCAAATGGCCAAGAACGGCAAAAACGTCGTCCTCATGCGCGACATGACCGATACCATGTACAACCCCGCTCGCTGGCCCTACGTGGCGCACTTCCAGGGGACCGACCTGATCGTGCAGCACATCGAAAAGTATGTCTGCCCGACCATCACGTCGGACCAGATCCTGGGCGGCCGGCCGTTCCGGTTCAAGGACGACGTGCGGAAAAACGCGGCCGTCATCGTCGCCGAATGGGAGTATGACACGAAAACCACTTTACCGGTGTTTGCCCGCGAAGTGTTGCAAGATCGGCTCGGCCTGGAATTCACCCTGCTGATCCGGGAAAAAGATCATGTGCCGCTGCCGGATTTGGGTAAGGCGATTCTGCGCGCGGACCTCGTGGTGCTGAGCGTTCGGCGGCAGGCCTTTCCGCCGGAAGACCTGCAGATCTTGAAGCAGTATTTGGCCCGCGGCAAGCCGCTGCTGGCGCTGCGCACGTCCAGCCACGCCTTTGACACCCGCGGCAAGGCTCCCAAAGGAATGGCCGATTGGCCGGCCTTCGACGCCGAGGTGCTGGGCGGCAACTACCACAACCATCACAAAGTCGGCCCGGTGACTTCCATCCAGGCCGCTGCCGGCGCGGACAAGCACCCTATCCTGAACGGCATTACGCTACCTTTCACCAGCAAGGCCTCCCTGTACCGAACCAGTCCGCTCAAGAAAGGAACCTCTCCCTTGTTGATCGGCAGCATTCCGGAGCAGAAGCCGGAACCTGTGGCCTGGACGAATCGGCCGGAGGTGTTGCAAAAGGAAAACGCCAAGGCCTCGATCTTTTACACCGCGCTGGGCCACCGGGAAGATTTCCGCAATCCGCAGTTCGTGCGTCTCCTGCACAATGCGGCCCGCTGGCTGGTCGATATGCCGGTCCCGGACGGGACGCCGAAGAAAATCCGCAATCAATTTTAGACGACTGTGGTTGAATACAAGCAGCTCATTCCAAGACCTGCTTCTGGCCAGCCTTGCGGTCGGCACGGTTCTTTGGTGATTCTACGGCGACAAAGGCATTAGAGCAAAGACGGAAATCCGAAATCCGAATATCGAAATTCGAAACAAATCGAGACTGTAGCAAAAAAGTCGGGTTGAAGTGAGGTTTCAGCCCCGTTCACGGGGT
>CAZFGM010000741.1:0-3572 GCA_964518515.1 uncultured Alcaligenaceae bacterium
AGCGCGTCTACCGCCTGTTCGGCCTGACGCGCGAGGAGATTGCGTTGATTGAAGAGGCGAGGTGAAAGAACCGCGAAGAAAGCGGTACAATGGGGAGAAGAATCCGCGAGGGAAAAGCGATGAAGCCGATCCGGCTGACGAAGCATGCCCGCCAGCAATGCCTGGATCGCGGCGCCAGTTGAAGAAGTGGTGCAGGCGGTCCAGCAAGGGACGCGCGAACCGGCCAAGTGCGGTCGCGAGTTGTGCCGGTATAATTTCGCCTTCGGCGGGACCTGGCAGGGAACAAACCGTCCCCGAGATAATCCGTTCGCCGTGCCGTGGCAAGAGTTGGAAAAGAAGATGAAGGTGCCCGCAATCGTGAAGAAAATTCGCGGCAAACTGAACGTGCCGCCCGAGCGTTTACGGACATTCTACTTTTTCCCCTTACCTTTCAGATTGCGTTTACCGAAAATTGGCCACTCGACTCGGGGAGAGAGCCGGAGTCTTCAAAGACCCGGGTCGAGTCTTCGAGACCCACCGGCAAGCAACCCGGCGTTTTCGGTGGGTCTCGAAGGGGCCGGTAAAGTTTCCCCCGCTTAACGGCTTTACCGGACGTGACAATTTTACCGGCTGGGACCCCCTTTTTTTGGCAAATCCGCTGGTAATAGTCTTGCTTGCGTCCCCGGTAGAATTAAGGTGACTAAGAGGGACATTCTGCGGGCATCGGCCTGCGCGGTCCTGGGGATTGGGCGGCTGTGCGTGTGCCCCGCTTTTGTCGGCAGCCGCTTGCCCTTCTGATAATGTTCGGAGCCGCGGCTCCGGAACCCCGTGGAGGAAACATCATGAAACGCTTGCTGGTGGGTATGTGTGCCCTGGGTTGGTTGGCCGTCGAGGTGGGTCCGGTGACGGCGGCCTGGGACAATGTGTTCCAGACGACCCTGTTCGGCCGGTTTCGCCGGCAACACGTGACGAATTATTACTTCACGCCGGCGCCGGTGGTCGCCGCTTCGCCGGCCCCCTGCTGCGCCCCGGTGGTCCAGGCCGTACCATGCCCCCAGCAGTGCACCACGCAATACACCCAGCGGTGTTTCTATACCCCCGTCACGACCTATCAGACCCAGACTTTCTACGAGCCGGTGACCACCTATCAAACCAGCTATTACTACGCCCCGGTCACCAGCTATCGCTATAGCTGCTACTACGATCCCAGCACGTGCAGTTACCAGCAGGTGGCGGTGCCGACCCAGGCGTATGAGCTGCGTGCCAAGAGCTGCCCGGTGCAGAGCTGGGTGCAGCGCTGCGCCGCGGTGCCGGTGACCAGCTACCAGAAATCGTGCTACCTGTATCCGCAGACGACCTGCTGCACGACCACGCAGGGGACGCCGATTCCGGTGGGAGTGCCGACCGCTCCGCCGCCGTTACTCACGGCCCCGCCGCCGCCGGGTCCGGGCGTCACCGAACAGCGCTCGCTGACCGTGCCGCCGCCGCTCATCGACGAAAAGCGCAACGGACCCATGAGCTGGCAACCGCAGATTCCCACACCCAACGGCCAGGTGCCGGCCTGGCAGCCGAGCGTAAATCCGCCGGCCCAGCCCGTCAGTCCGGCCCCGCCGCCGGTCAAGCTCGACCGCATCGTCGTCGGTCCGGATTCCTCGGTCAACGGCCAGGTCCTGCGCAGCGACAACAGCCCGCGGGCCAACGCCAAGGTCCTGTTCGTCCGCGCCGATCGTCAGGGTCCGATCCAGACGGTGTCGGCCAATTCCGCCGGCCGCTTCCACGTGACCCTTGCTTCCGGCGGTTGGCTCGTCTACCTCACCAACCCCGACGGCAGCCAGGCCTACCACAGCCGCATCGACATCGGCGGGCCCAACGAGCAAATCACCTTGCGTTGATAACCTCCACGAACAGAAATCCCGCGGGAAAGGGGCATTCCCGCGGGATTTTTTTTTCCAACGTTCTCGGCTTCTACCACAACCGCGTCACACCGTATGCATCGAAGGTGGCATCGGCACTTGATGATGGGGCAAGGCGGCCTGGACGTCGGCGTACGCGACCGTGATCGGGAGAAGCGCCAGGTCAAGGTCGCTCATCGCCTTTTGCATCCACTGTCGATAAGGAAGGGATAAAGTCAGTTTTCCCAAACCAACTTTGATGGCGATTTCCCAAACCGTTCCCGCACTCAAGAGAAGGTCGTTGTTGGGGTCGGTGATCGTGGTGTGAGCCGTTGAACTGAGCAAATGGTCCTGATCGACGTACCAAATGACCGCGTGGGTCGAGCAAGACCCTCATGGCATATACTCCTTGAATTCTTCAAGCGGGGCGGCGGCCAGGCACAGCGCCTGCGAGCGCGGTCTTTTTTCGTGCAAATCCTTGCGGAAACTGCGGCCCTGCGGGTACTCGGCCTTGGCCGTGAACCGTTGGGGCCACGGAATTGTCGTTTATGAATCGGAGTTCGAGAAACGGTTGCCAAAAAGGCGGCAGGCAACGAGTTCTCTTCTTTTCAGCGAGTTCAATCCATGCCGAAAGAAATCCCAGACTGCCCGAAGAAACCGAACCCCACCGCGGAGGCTGACCGCAGTTACGAGATCGAGCTGATCACGCCGATGTTTGGCGGCGGGGCGAGTGCTGGCGAACTCGATCCGCGCCTCCCGATCCGGCCGACGGCGATTCGAGGGCAACTTCGCCACTGGTGGCGGTTGATCTACGGTCTATCGCTGCGTGAAGGAATGTGGTCACGTGAGGAAGAGATATTCGGCAGTACAGAGTTCCCGAGTCCGCTGGGGGTTCGGGTTGAAGCGCCGCCAATCAAGGAACGGGTTGACCCTTCAGCGATTAGCACTCCGAGCCTGAAGTACATCCTGTTCCCTTCGATCGAAAACAACCAACAGCTTGCAAAAGAGGGGCTTTCGTTTCGGCTGACCTGAGTTGGGAGAACGAGGACAGCCTCGTTAAACGACGGGCGGCCCAGAACAAGTGCCGTGCGCGGGACAAAAAACCACCTCTGGACGACAGAATCGCCAGCCCGGACCAAGAGATCGACTTGGCGACACGGGCTTGGCTCACGTTCGGTGGCGTCGGCGCACGGACCCGGCGTGGGTGTGGCGCGATGTTCGTCACGAAGTCCACTCATGCCTGGAACGTCGGTGATGCGCAAACTTGGCTCCGGCAGTTTCTGCAACCCGGTTCGGGGATCGAGAAGATTCTCTGTCTGCAACCGAGTGGACCCATTGAAGCTATATCTATCACGAGCGCCTTCCATGCGCTTTTTGTCCATAACCACGGTTATCCGACCGTGGACCCATTGAAGCAGCAGGTTGCCGCGCGTGTTCGGCGAAGAAAGAAGACATAACCACGGTTATCCGACCGTGGACCCATTGAAGCAGTCGTTGAACGAAACCTACGGTAGTGTCTGTTACACGTTCCTCCCTCGGTACATATCTACCCTCTGGATACTATCTCTATCGCCAAATTGATTTATGGGCGCGGCATGCGCGCCGGCTCCTTCTCGTTTTGCCATCCCCACTTCCTCTCCTCTGTTCTGGTCCACCTGTAACGGTTATGCCGGTTGTAGCGATTTGCGCCAGGAGGCTTTA
>CAZFGM010000742.1:0-3570 GCA_964518515.1 uncultured Alcaligenaceae bacterium
TACTACGTAGTAAGAGAGGCCGATCTGGGCGTAGACCAATTTCTTGCGTCCCAACTCGTCCCCTTCCAGATTGGAGACGACTTCAATGCCAACGTCGGGAGGTTTGCCGAACTCCCAGATCAGGTAGCTGCGATTCTTTTTTTCGAAAATGTTCTCGGCCTCGACAACATCGAGGCTGAGAAGGGCGTCCGGCACCAAGGGCGGCTTGCGGACCGAATAAAATAAGCCGACGTTCGCCAAGGCCACGAACGGCCGGTTTTCTCCCGGACCCGGCCACGATGCGTACAATGGCTCCGTCAAGAGCTTCTGCTGTTTCTCCGAATAGATATTGTCCAAGGGTGTATCATCCTCCGTAACAAGATGTTCAACGGACGGCAAAAAATCCGGAGGCAGCGGTTTGCTTGGATCGAGCAACGGTGTGGACATGATGATTCTCCTTCTTGTCCATTATTATAAATACTCACTCCTTCCGTTCCTACACCACCCGCCCGCCGACAATCGTCAGCACCCGTGTGCTGGGGACCGGCCAAAAAAACCGCCGCAAGGCTTGGGCCCCGCGGCGATCATGAAGAACGTGGTGAGGGTCGGGATTGAACCGACGACCCCAGCCTTTTCAGGGCTGTGCTCTACCAGCTGAGCTACCTCACCCTGGCAAAATCATGGTAGCGGCCCGCGCCGCGGTTGTCCAGTCGAGACAACGAGCGGCGCGGTTCATCCCCGCCGTCTGATCCGGACGGCCGGGATAAACCCGGCCGCTCGTGCATTTATGATCCGGCCTGAAAACTCGCGAAATATTGACGCGCTCATTGGACTCTCTCCCGACAGTAACCTACCTTTGCAGAGGGACCTTGGCGATTTTCCCGCGCGCGCCGAGGCCTCCGGAATAACTAATGATGGCGCAACTGCTACATCAGGTTGCCGGCGAAACCCCGCACTCCCCGTGGCAGACGGGAGCGGAGCCCTTGCCGGGCTATCGCTTGCTGGAACCGGTCGGCCGCGGCGCCTGTACCGAAGTCTGGAAGTGCGCCGTGGGCGGCCTGACCCGGGCCATCAAGTTCGTGCACGGCCTTTCCGGTCTGGCCCCGCCCGAAGTGCGCGCCCTGCAGCACCTCACCACCATTCGCCATCCGTTTCTTCTTTCTCTGGAACGGGTCGAAATCAGCGGCCACGAGCTGATGATCGTCATGGAGTTGGCCGACCAACACCTGCAAGCCTTGTTCGACGAATACCGGGCGGCCGGCCGGCCGGGCATCCCCCGCGAGGAATTGCTCGGCTATCTGATCGAAGCCGCCGAAGCGCTCGATCTGTTGAACCACCAACACGGCCTGCACCACCTGGACGTCAAGCCGACCAACCTGTTCTTGGCCGGCAACCATGTCAAGTTGGCGGATTTCGGTCTCGGCCGGGCCGCCGTGGACCCGGCGCCTTACGGCGCTCGGCTCGCCATGTCGCGCTACGCCGCCCCGGAAATCGGCGCAGGTGCCATCAGCCCGCACAGCGACCAGTACAGCCTGGCGGTCGTCTATCAAGAGCTTTTGACCGGCACCGTACCGTTCTCCGATCAGAACGCCCCGGCGGCCAATCCCAATCTCGAGCCGTTGCCGGCCCCAGATCGGCCCCTGGTGGCCCGGGCCCTGGCTCCGCTCCCCCGCGCCCGCTTTGCCTCGTGCTTGGAATTCGTTCAGGCCCTCCTGGAAGTGCCGGGTGGATTGGATCCGGCGGCGGCGTGCCAGCCGAAATCCTCGTCGCTGCTGCGCCGGCCGACCGTGTTCAAGAAAACGGGGCTCATCGCCCTCCCTGCCCGCCGGGCCGCAAGCGATACCGATGCCGGCCGGCCCGAGCTGCGGGAAACGGCGACGAACCTGGTCTTGCCCTCACCCTCCAGTTGTGCCGCCCTGCCCGGCTTTCGCTTTGTCGATGGCCTCCTGCAAAGTCCGCTCGGTGAATTGTGGCGGGTGGAGACGGAGGAAGGTAGTCCGCGCCTGGCGCACTTGTTGCCGGGTTTCCTGGTCGGCTTCCCGGAGATTGAAAGCCGGCTCCTGGACACGCTGGAGACCCTCCAGCATCCCGCCTTGCCGGCCGTCGAGGTTTTCCGCAGTCCCGCGGGCCGGCTGGTACTGGTCACGGAGTCCTTCACGCAAACCCTGCGCGACCGCTTCGCCGAGTGCCAGGGGCAAGGCCAGCGCGGCATCCCGCGCGACGAATTGCTGGAGTATCTGGGCCAGGCCGCCCAGGCTCTGGATGAGCTGGCCACCGTCGCCAATCTCTGGCACCTGGGCTTGAGCCCACGCCATCTGATCCTGCGCCAGGGCCGCATCGAGCTGCGCGAGTTCGCTCTGGTACAACTGGTCTGGCTGGCCTCGAAGCAATCCCCGGGGCAACTGGCGCTGCGCTATGCCGCTCCGGAACTTCTCGACAAAGGCCCCGCCCCGGCCAGCGACCAGTACAGCCTGGCCCTGATCTATGCGGAGCTGCTCAGCGGGGTGCAGCAGCGCCAAAGCCGGGCGGGAGCGCGGACTTCGGCCGTACGCCGGCGCATCGACCTGGATTTGCTTCCTGCCGCGGACCGGGAGGCTTTGGCGCGGGCCCTGGACGCCGAACCGGGGAAGCGGTTTGCCACCTGCACCGATTTTCTGCAGGCGTTGCGACCGGCCGGTAGGCGCGCGGACGAGAGGAAAAGTCGGGACCTTCCGGGAATTATTTCTCTGGGGACGCCGCCGCAGGGCGCGGCGGCACCGGAGGACCCCCGGCTGCCTTCCCCCGGCCAGCTGGTAACCGATGCCATGCGCGCCGGGGGCAGCGAAACCCGCACGCACGGCCATTGCCGTTACCTGGTGCACCGGAAAGAAGTTTTGGAGCACCGCTGCGGCCTGGCGGCGTCGCCGGGCAGCCTACTCTTCCAACTCCAAGGTTTTGCCCGGACATGGAACCTGCAAGGGGCTCGCCAGGAAGGGCACTCCTGGTTGGCGCGGTTGCCGGTAGCGGGCAGTTTCTGGAAACGTTGGCTGGGCAAGCCGGCGGGCCTGGAAATCGCCGTGCACTGGTCGCCGCGGCGGGACTCCAGCCTATCCGCCCTCCTCGTGCGGGTTGGGACCTTCGGGCCTGCGGACCAGCTTCCTTTCGAGCAACTTCAGGAACTCGGTCCCCGCATCGTGGAGAGTTTGCGCCTGGCCTTGCAGGTGAAGCCGGAAGATTCCGGCGATCTGGTGTGTCCTCTGGCCCAACCACTGGCAGTTTTTCCGGTCCTTGCCCAAGGTGACCTAGGCCAGGCCATTGAGGGCACCTCGATCACCCTTTGCGAACAATCGATTGAATTCCGCTTGCCTACCACCCCAGGCGCCGACCAGGTCTATGTGAATTTCCCGGCCCTTGCCGCCGTGGCCCAATTTGCTCTCCTGACCCGGATTACCAAATCGGCGACCTGCCCGGACGGAGGCCTTTTAGTGGAAGGGACCTTTCCTGAACCCGAAAGTCCGTTTGCTGACGGTGGAAAGTCCGTTTGTTAACGGTGCCGGCGCTTTGCAACGAATTAGTAGGTCGGGCTTTCCAGCCCGACCTGAACCGCCCAAG
>CAZFGM010000743.1:0-3567 GCA_964518515.1 uncultured Alcaligenaceae bacterium
CCTGAAAGGGCGTCGGATGCCGACGCCCTTCCGGAGCTGAGAATTGTTTCCCCGGATTCCCCTGCGCTTCATCCGGGGCTAAAATCCGACGCCTCATCCCGGGCTTTATTTTACAGCGCTAGATTGCCGCTTTGCCAGCCGCTTTCCGGTAGCCGTGTCCCAAAGCTTGGCAGTTACTCCTGCTGAATTTTCGTCTGAACCGCTTGCAGCACGTCGTGGGTTTCGTCATGCTGGACAAAGGCCACCACGCGCAGGTGGCGCAGATCCACGGGCCGTTGGTCATCCCGGTAGGGAGTTTTTCGTTCCTTGTTGAAGTCGGCCAGATAGTCGCGAAAATACCGGAGCAAGCCGGCTTGGACTTGGGCCAGGTCCACGTCCAGGGTCTGGGTGACGTCTTTCTTGGCCAGCGGCAGGCCCTGCGGCCCTCCGGGCAAGGCCCGGACCACATGGTGGTGGAAAGGCAATTGCTGGCGCCCGAAATAGCGAACCTCCTCTTCTACCAAGACCACCCGCAGGCGCAGTTTATTCTCCGGCTTTTCCACTCCGCTGACCGAAACTTGGATTTTTATCTTGTCGGCCTTGCGCGTGGCCTGCACCTGGACCTTGACCAGGGCCGGCGTCTCCAGCAGCGGATCGATCTTTTCACGCCACTTTTTGTGAAATTCTTCCACTTCCTTGGCGTCCATGGGCGCGATTTGGCCATTGATATACACCGGATGAACGCGCTGGTTTTTCTTGTAATATTCCAGGCGGATCACGCTATCCGCATTGGTCAGGGCATCGGGACCGCCGAAGTGATAGTGATAATTCAGGAGGATGACCTCGGAAGAGGAGAACGTCCGGGTCAAAACCTGTCCCGCCAGGGCCGGAGCAACGCTGGGCGGGTACTGGGCCCCGGTAAACTGTTCCACCAAGACGGCCCGCGTGCTTTTGCCCTTGCGCCCCGGAAACTTGTCGGTTTTGAAACGGGCCAGAATCTTGTGGAATTCCTCGCGCATGGGGGCCTCGATCTTGTCGATGCGGGCCTCGATTTTCCCCAGCGCCTCCGCCTCCCCGGCCTGGCGCAAGGCCACGGCCAAAAGGTGCAGCACGAGAAGTTGTTGCTCCAAGGGGGTTTTGGCCGGAAGGTTTTTTTCGGCTTCCCGCGCCGCGGCCAGGGCCGCCTTGCCGTATCCTTCCTGATCGAGCAGTTGGTCGGTAAAGCGCAGGGCCATTTCGTGCACCAGCCGGGGTCCATATTTCCCCGCCGCTTTCAAGCCGGTTTGCGTCCATTCTTGAACCTCGGCCAGGGGAATTTTTTGCCCCGCCGCCTTGGCGAGCAGCTCCTGCACGGCCCCGAAGACCCGCGGGTCGTTGGGAAAACGGGCCACCAGCTCCTTTTCCACTTCAAAGCCGTCTTTGGCCTGGGTGAGTTCCAGAACGGCCGGCACAAGCGTGTCGCCTTCGTTGCCGAACCCGCCGACCATGTCTGGCTCATTCCATGGCATGGAACCCAGGATTTTCTTACTGCCGACCTTGGGAAGCAAACCCTCGAACGTCCAGGCCGCTTCTTTATCGTCTTTCAGGCCCACCGTGAAGTAGAGGCGGTCGCCTTCCAGGCGCAGATCTTTCACCGTGGAGGAGCGCGTGCGACCCAGGGCCTCGATGGCCCCGGTCAATTTACCCCCTTTCGATGCCAGCTTCACCAGCCAGAGCGTCACCGGTCGGCCGTCGGGCACCAGGGTGAGTTTCCAGTTCCCGGTCAGGCCGTCGTCGCCGGCATGACCGGCGGGTATTGCCACAGCCAATGCAGCCAATGAGAAAAGAAGCGCGCCGGCCGGTCGCATAATTCGTCGCCTTTCCCAGCCCATCCGCCCCCGACTTTTTGGTTCAACCTGAGCGGGAAGAACGCCTTCGTCGAATAAGCGGGTTGAAGAAATAACGGCAACTCCCTGGGGCTACGTTGTAGTGAAAACCGCTGTCCTTGTCGCCCGCGTCGTGATTTGACGCGCCGGTCAGCTTGATGTACGTGAGATTAACACAGCGAGGCCCATGGGAATCCAGTCTAGCCGCAAGCTTGAGCGTGTTCTACACAGGTCCACCGAGCCGTCAGACTGAGATCTTCCTCGACCTGCCTGGGTACTGGCCACTGAGCACTGACCTCACGCCAGCCGCCGTCGGGCGTAATCAGCCCACGGCCCGACGGGGTCCAGCCGGAGGTAAGTTTGCCAGTGGGTCCTGGCCTTCCAGGGAAGTCCGCGTTGGTCCAAAGTATCGGCCAGGTTGTAATGGGCATCGGCGTACAAGGGCTGCAGCTCCAGGGCTGTTTCATAGGCGGCCACGGCCGCGTCCAGGTCGTGCAACTCGGCCAGCACGTTGCCCAGGTTGTTCCAGGCCGCGGCGAAGTGGTGGTCGAGTTCCACGGCCTGGCGAAAACGCTCGGCCGCCTGTCCCTTCTGACCCAAGGCAAAAAGGACATTGCCGAGGTTGAAGGACAACTTCGCGTCCGGCCCGCCCAGGTACAGGGCCTGGCGATAAGCCGCGGCGGCTTCCTCCAGGTTGGCCGCCTCTTCTTCTTGGCAACCATATTCCCACCATTCATCGGCGGTGCGGGACGGCCTGGCCACGGTCACCGGCCCCGCTTCGTCGCCGAAATCCAGGTGGAGCTGGCCGCTCGGCTCAGCGAGCTGGCCGGCGCCGAGGCGGATCAGCATCTGGCCGTCCCGCTCCAGGACCGCCAGCTGGGCCAGAGGTTCCTCGGCTTCGGGCAGCCAGCGGTGAAGGTGTTGCAGGCTGCGACGGATTTGCCGCGGCGTAACGCCGGCCTGGGTCAAATCGCACAAGGTCTTGACGCCGGTCACCTGTTGGAAATCGAAGAAGCCGATGCCCTGGACGGTTTGGACCGGCTTGATCAGGCCGGCCCGCAGCCAGGTCCGCAGCCGATCTCGCCGCACGCGCAACAACCGGCACAGTTGCGCCATGGAATATAACCGGTGCACGCCGCCCGACTGGGGGGCCAAACCCAGTCGTTCGAAAAAATCCTCCTCCGCGAGGATGACCGGCGACCCGCCGGTTTGCAGGCGGCGGGCGGTTTTGAGTTTATTGGTCAGCCGGCCTTTTTTGGTGAGCGGCAAGCCTTCCTGGCCGACCACCAGGAACGCGGTCTGGCGCGTGACGCGCGGGGAAAACTGGCCGCCCAGGGTTTCCACCAGCACCGCCGCCTCCGCCCGCGTCAGGGAAGCCATGCAGCCGGTGAAGGCCACCTGTTTGCCGTGCAGCCACGCGGCCTCCATTGCCGGCGCCATCGTTGCCTCCTTGGGCGGCGAGAGGGGTGAGTTGGAAGATGGGGTTTTGTTTACGTTTAGCGCACGCTCGTCCAATTATCCGCCCGCTGGGATCATTCGAGCGCTAAACGTAAACAAGGCCTCACTCCTCACTCTCTCACTCCGTGACTAGCAGCTCCTTGAAAACCGGGAAGCGCAGTTCGCCGTTGACGGTTTGCTCCAGGAAACCGACCCGGCAGAACAGCCCCGGCTTGATCCATTTACCCTTGATGTTACACTTCACGACCGGTTTTGCCAGCAAGCG
>CAZFGM010000744.1:0-3567 GCA_964518515.1 uncultured Alcaligenaceae bacterium
TGACGGCCATGGCCCTCTCTGCGCCGTAAGTCAAGATCACGGTAATCAGGTGCATTCAACATCGCCTCGAATACCGGGGCATGGGAGCCGATGTCGGCTTCGGGTGCGGTCAGGAGAAAATTGACGACATCCTTGCTGCGCGGGATGGCAACCCACTGTGAAGCCGTTGGCACATCGCCTCTGCCTACCGAGCCTCCCGTCCCCTTGGCCGTGTACGCCAGGAACATCGCCTGCACGCGGGCGATGGTCCGGACCTCTTGTTTCCACACCTCGGTGCTGCCGATGCGGAGGGTCTCGGACACGGTGTTCGCCGTGAGGAGCTGACGCGGGGTCAGTGCTTTGCCAGGCCTTTGCACAAAAATGATAATGGAGACGGTTTTGTCCGGCGACCAGGCGCGGCAGATCTCGCCGCCGTAGCCGGCGATGCTGAAACCAGCGGGATCTTCGCGCTGCCACCTGACCGGCGCGGGCAAGCGCTTGTCCCGGAGCGCTGTGGCCCGGTTCGGCGCTGTTACCTTGAAGCCGTAGTCCTCGTCCACGTAGACGCGGGCCGGGTTCTTCTTGTCGCCATTCTCCGAGTCGTTGCCCTGGTGAAAGTCGCTGTCGAGTCTTTGATTGGCTTTGGGCTGTAAATCCAGGTAACTGGTGTCCTTATCCTCTTTGGCGGAGGCCGTCATAGCCACGCAGAAGGGAGCCGTCCCTACGTGGCCACGCGCGGAGAAATCGATGCGCGCGACCTTCTTGTCCGGCCTGGGATTGTCCCAGCTCAGCAAGTACAGGCCGATGGTCGCGTTCGCTTGTGTGGCCGCCCGGTTCTTGCCTTGCCAGGCAATCTTGCCCTGTGTCACACCGGTCTCTACGTTCTCGAAGAACCACCACTCGCGTATGTTGGTGCCGTAGACAATCGGAATGCTGTCGATGGTGTCGTCTTCATAACGGACAATATAGCGGCCGATCAGCATGCCATCGACTACGCTGCCCGTGCCACCCGTCGGGTTCCCTGGGAAATGGGTGTTGCCGGTGGCGTGCAGGACGTAGAGCTTGGAAAAGGCTCTTTCGACCTTGATGCCTGTTACCTTCTCGGGCTTGCCGGGAAGCGCCCAGCTACCCAACTGAATCAGGCCTTTGTCGATTTTGAATTTCACGCCCGCCAGAGTCTGCTCGCCTTTCGGCAGCTCGGAAAGGTTGTTGCCGAAGTCGGTTCCCTTGGCAGGTTCTTGCGGGTTTTGGGCCGCTTGCCCCAGGTCCACACTGAGGGCCAGGCAAGCGGCAGCGAGCATGACGAAGGGTTTCATGACCAGGTTCTCCTAAGTAAGATCAACATCATTTGCCGGCGTTTGTGTTGGCCAGCCGCCAAAGTTTCACGGTGCCCGCGAGGACATGGTTGCAATCTCCAATGGAAAGCGGCGATGATGCCGCACTCGCTCCCAGATGCTTTGGGAGGACCATCGTTTTCGGTCCAAGCTGATTGGGCAGCCGCCGTGATCGCCTCAAGGAAAGAGACGCAATAAGGCAGCACCAGTTACAAAAGGGCTCTGGTTTTTCATCTTGCAGTCTACCCGGAACAAACCGTAGGGCAACAAAAAAAAGGCGAGCAGGCCGGAATTATTCGGCGCTCGTTTGCCCTGCGTCAACGGGAGATCCTCCAGCAGCGCCTCGTCCTCCGCGGTGCAGATCATGGTCCGCCCTTCCGAAGTTAGGAACCATCGTGGGAGGAAGATGAGAAACTGCCAAACCCGTCCTTCGAAGCCGATGGTGGGCTTCCAGTCAACTTGAAGCTTCGGCGATGCCTGGGCGGCCAGAGTCGCCGGACGGAAGTCACGAACCCGCGGCATGTACGGTCTCCTTGTCCTGGTCTCCCACCACTTGAAAACGAACCCCTTTGCTTTCGAGGAGCTTTGCCGCTGCGTCGGAGACAACGTAACAGCGGGTGGGCACGCCATGATACGTCTCTCCAGCTTCCGCAAGAATGTCGATGGCACGAAGACGATCTTCACGAGCCGGAAACATAATCAGCAGGGCCATGGGGAATCTCCTTTGGGAAAATCGATCTTTGCCTCTCCACATCTTCCCTATTCCAGCTGGGAAGTAGTCTTCGCTTGCTTGAGCTTCGGGAGGGCGACGTACCGTTGACCCATTGTAAAGGCGACGTTCTTCCCAGAATAGGCCTTCTGATCGTTCTTCACGGGTTGAGCTAGTTTTACACTCCGGGGATCATTCGGAGGTGTGAGAAGCACAACTTTGTTGATCATACCAGAGGCAAATGTCTGGATGCCGCAATGATGCCAATTGGTATCGCCAACGTCGCGGCTGGCAGCAACGAGCAGAGTGTCCACGAGTTGGCCGAGATTCCCGGGGTACTTGCCTCGTTCGAATACGACTTCGTCGTGCTGCTCTAGAATCTCTGGAACAAGAGCTTGAATTTCTCCTTTGGCATAGAAGGCCATGTATTTCGCATGCCGCAAAGGGCGATTCGCCTGGCAAACGTATGCATGATATTTCTGGTAGGTATCCCAAGCCACGCGTGCAGCGACGATAACAACGTTTTTTTCGGGTTCCAGCAATCCCTCATCTGCCAAGAGTTTTTGAAACTCCCGGAGGAGGAACTCTTCGCGTTCGGAAATCACGTCCTTTTCATCTTTCAGGATGTCTTCTATCGACCCGTTCAGGGCTGCGAAAGAAGACCAGCGCAGTCGCTCGTTGTTGATCGTATCAATGAGGCCTGGCTTGGCTGGGTCGGGAGTCAATGCAAGAAGAAACGAATCGCCTTGCTCTGGTGCTCTCAGTTGGGTCAGGTGACCCCTGAGCTGTTCCTCCCCCAGGCCATTCAACTCTATCTTGGTTTCGATAAGGATTTGGCAGGCGCTCAAGATTTCTCCGTCGGGCTTTGTCTGCCCGTTTCCTCCCTTGTCCGTGGATGGCTGTGGCTCCAGCATGATCAAGCTGAATTCCTCATCGTCTAGCAGGCTTCTCAATATCCGTTCGATTCGGTGGACAGCAAGTGACCTAAGGACCGCCAGGAAACACGCAGTGACGCGGTTTTCAGCCGAACTGTACGAAGAGAAAATGCTTCCAGTCATCGGACAACTCCCTTCATTTACTTGGGCCCTGCGTACCCAATTGTCACCGGGCGCCTCAAAATAGGCCACCTGTGGGCGCCCCAAAGTAGGGAAATCAACCTTCTCCGTGGCCAAACCTGGCAAAAACAAATGACTCCCCAGGCACCGTCGATAATTCCCCACGCTCGACCCGGCTGTCCTTTAACTGATAGGGCAGGTAAGGAGCCGCGCAAAAATAACTTACCGGATTTTGTCCGTCCGTGGATGAATGTCATAGTTCCACTCCCCGTGGAATTTGTTGCGAATGAGCAAGCACTCATCGAGTTCTTGATCGGAAACCTTGCGACCTTTTTCATAGGTCGATTCGTCGAGCCACACATGAACTTCAAGTCCTTCAGTTGTCGTCGTGTTCCCAATCGATTCCACCACGATTTCGTGGGTCTGCAAAGGGATTCCTTGCCAGTTTCGCGTGATGTGGCAAAAGAGACGGTGCTCGATCTTGTTCCAT